>CAYQRA010000625.1:0-4508 GCA_964419315.1 uncultured Saprospiraceae bacterium
TCCTCCTATTCTAAAACAGATCCAGACGCTACCTTCATGAGGATGAAAGAAGATCATATGAAAAATGGTCAACTCAAAGCGGGGTATAATGTTCAGATTGGCACTTCCGATCAGATTATTTTTAATTATACGATTCATCAAAATGCAACGGACTTCCCTGTTTTTATTCCTCATATGGAGGATACCGAAGAGTTGTTTAATTCAATAGAACAAAGTTTACCAAAACGATTAATTGGAGATGCAGGATATGGTTCAGAACAAAACTATGATTATTTGCAAAACAAAGGAATCGAAAATTATTTAAAATATCCAGGTTATCATCAAGAGAAAAAGAGCACTTTTAAAAAGAATGGTTTTCATACAAAGAACTTGTATTACAATGCAGCTTTAGATTTTTATGTTTGTCCAATAGGTCAGCAGATGACTTATCGATACACCTTTAAACAGAAAAGTAAATTAGGATATGAATCTGAAATCAGAGTTTATAAAGCACAGAATTGTGAAGGCTGTCCGCTCCGAGCAGTATGTCATAGAGCAAAAACCAATAGGGTATTAAATGCGAATCCAAACCTGATTAAGCATCGGAAAATAGCTAAAGAAAATTTAGATTCTCTCAGAGGAATAAGGCTAAGAAAAAAGCGATGTTGTGATGTTGAACCCGTTTTTGGTCACATCAAAAGCAATAGACTTTTTAAACGGTTTATGCTTCGATCCTTAGAAAAAGTCAATTTAGAGTTTGGCTTGCTAGCAATTGCTCACCATATTAAAAAATGGTGGGTTAAAACGATACAAAATTGCCTAACACCTCCACCTATCACCAATACTAACTCCATAATTGCTACTCAAAAGCAAAATTATAGCTCTATTAAGCTCTTTTTTTCCTTCTGAACTCTAGGAGCTGTAATCAGGCTACAGAACAGTAAAATTATTTTTTAACTCCAAATCGAAAAATAAAAAAAGACCGACTCGTTAGTTGATACTAATGAGACGGCCTCTTTTTATAAAAAAATATTTTTTTTTAGGAAGATAAATTTTACTCCACCAACAAAAGATCATTGAAGAATGAAGAACCCTGTTGTACGGTGATTAAAAATAGACCTTTAGTCCCAAGGTCTAACTTTAGATTAAAGTTGTTTGGTCCATGAACTGGGGTTCTAATTATTTCATCCAATAAACGTCCGGTCAAATCATAGACCTTGATTTTTACTTCTTGATCGATGGTTGTCTCTAAGAAAAGATTGACTTGTTCGCTAGTGGTCGGATTGGGAGTAATCGCAAAATGTTTTTTTAGTGGCGCAATGTTTAGATTAAGGGTTTTACTATAGGTAAACTGCCCATCATGATCTATTTGCTTGAGGCGATAATAATGGTCTCCTGTTTGTAAATCCAGATGACTAAAGGTATAGTCGAAGGCTTTTGCTTCAGCCGTTTTGGCTGCTCTACTTCCAATCTTTGTAAAGTTAACCCCATCAAGAGCATGTTCGATTTCAAATCGATTATTGTTCAACTCCGATGCGGTGCTCCACCGCAATTCAATTTCTTTTGCTCCTTTTTGCTGCAAGGAAAAATTGGTGAGCGTAACGGGAACGGCAACACTCGGAACAAAGACGCGACTATTGCCACTGCCGTCTACAAAATTATTGAGTGCCATCCAGATAGTATTGACAATGCTGGTATAATTGGCTTCTACCAATGGGTGTACAATATCCGGGACATCATAAGTCGTGGGTGCGATTTGATTACTAATCGCCATTTGGGTAATCAGACTGGCCAAAAAATAAGTAGTTGCTCGACCATGTGGCGCATTGTCTTCATACAGATCGAGAATCGGAATAGAAGCTAAAGGAGCGCTGCTAAATAAATTGGCAAGGATGGGCCCAACAGGAATCATTCTTACATTAATATCGGGACGTGCCGCCAATAAATTATCGTGATAGTCTATCCACCAGTCATGAAAATTTCCGGTGGTGTAGGCATTATAATTGGCAAATTCTGCTGGCGTTGGTGGAAAGAGTTCACCCGCAATATACCCTGCCATATCTGGCCAGTTTTCATAAATATAAATATCAATGCCACTTTCTTGCTGCTCCAACCAATTCATAATATCTAGGGTAGCCGAAACGGGCGTTTCTCCATTTCCACCATAATAAGGTTCATTGGGGCCTTGCCATTGAATAAAATTTCCAGCGGTAATCAGAATCTTATTGAAGTCAACACTCGCAAAAGAAGTGAGGTCTGAATCCCAGACGGGTGGAACGATATCATAGCCCCATTGTGCAAAAGGAGGAAGGTTGGCGTGTTGGGGCAAAAAACCATATTGGCCAGTTGCAGCGTAATGAGTGCCTACGTCTTGGGATAATAAGTGGAGCCAGTGCGGAACGGTGGTCTCATCACTGGGAGTTGGAATTAAAGGAGGGCGGTGATCGAGTAGGCTATGTCCAAAGATAAACATACGGACAGAGTCGGTCTGAGTATTCCCAGATTGTAAGGAGAATAAAAGTAGGCATCCCAGAAAAAAAGAATAAGTGTTTTTCATGGCAAAGTGGTTTTGGTGGATCTAATATTGGCAAAAAAGTATCTGTTTCAATGAGGGGCAATTCATTGAAAATGGAATGAAAAAATTGAATAGTGAGATTTCTTTTAGAGGGAAGGATTCAAAAATATATTTATTGAATCAGCACCTTCTTAATGTATTTTGTAGCATCGGTTTTGATGTTTAGCAAATAGATTCCAGAAGGAAGTCCTGTCGTTGGTATTTGAAAATATTGTTGCGCTATATCTTCTTGGAGCATGTTTTTTTGATAAACACTTTGCCCGAGTTGATTATAAAGTTCCAATTGCTTTAATCTTGGATGATCGGTTTTTAGATGTAAAATATCTTGTACCGGATTTGGATAGATGGCAAAAGTAGGATTTTGCTTTTCTAAGTTTTGGGTGTGGACAATCTGAGATGGATGTTTGAGGGTCAGAGAATCTCCTTTGGCAGTGATCATCAGGTCTTCTTCGAATTCATTGATGCCTAAGACATTTTCAAATTGCAAGGAAAAAGGGATACAAGCAGTGGTGTCATTGGCGATACCAAGGACGACATCGGTGATGACGATTTCCATTTGAGCAATCTTGCCAAAACCACTTACCGGGGTTCCATCTAAGCGAGTGATAGCGGTGCCCGCATTTTCTATTTCTTCACTGTATTTTCCGTAAGCAAAGATTTCCTCATCCATGCCAATCCAACTTTCCGAGAAATCAAACTTGACTTCTGAGACATACTGGGTATCAAAAGCTACTTGAAATCCTATCCCATAAATACCATCAATCGTCTGGTCAGAACGACCTAAATGAACATCTAAGAAATAGGAGCCACCTGGAGTTGCCGTTTGGTTTTGAGGAACGAAAAAGAGGTCATCACCAGCTAATTCATTTCCGAGTAAGCCGTTAAAATCAGGGGTGGTTTTATTATAATTGATAGAAATCGGAAATTGATCTTCGGTACTCACAAGTCCATCTCCATTGGCATCGCAATGTTTAAAATTAGCGCCTAAGAAGGGGAGGTTGCCTGCCCAGTTGTCGACTTCCATTGCTTCCCAGTCATTGCTAGCGGGGCTCCGCGCAGGTCCGGTTTCGTCGATGGCGAAGCCAATGGCTAGGATATCTAGATTGTTGGCAATGCCATTGGCATTGAGGTCGCCGGGCCAGACACAATCCGCTGTACACTGCGCCTGTAAAACTGGCAATGCCCCTAGAATAGTGAAAAACAGAATTAGGAAATGCTTCATTCTATGTTTTTTAAGGATTGTAATTCAAAATTAGGTTGATTTAAGGTAGAATAAAAGTACAATTTTGGGTATTTTTGAGTTGCTAATTAGTTGTTGTTATTGTTTAATTTACTGATTATCAGTATTTTAGTTTTTTGTAAAAACCTTATTTCTGAATTGTATAGTCCGTTTTATGTTCAAAAGCCAGCTCGTTCAGTATCTTTCCCATTTTTCAAAATCCGAGTTATCCGAATTTCGAGATTTCGTTTATTCTCCATATTTCAATAAGCATGAAAATACAAAAGCTTTACTGGATATTATTTTAAGCTTAAAGGATTGGAATGCGGTGAATTTGCAAAAAGAGAAAATTTTTAAACAACTATTTCCCAAAAAAAAGTACCAAGAGCAATTATTGAGCAATGTGCTGTCCTATCTGTTGCGCTTGCTTCGCCGTTTTTATATGCAAAAACAAATAGAGAAAAAAGAGCTAGATCAGCAATTGGATTTATTAGAAATTTCTTTGCAAAAAGAACAGAATAAATTGTTTTTACGCGGTGCCCAAAAAATGCAAAAAGCTTTTCAAGAATCTGCGATTCAAGATAGCAACTATTTTTTCCAACAACATAGATATGAGCAACTATTAGATGATTATGATTTAAAGCATGGAAAACGCATTGGTGGAGATTATTTAGAAAAAGCTTTGTCTCATTTTGATGCTTTTTTTATTGGAGAAAAATTGAGAATGACCTGCCA
>CAYQRA010000626.1:0-4495 GCA_964419315.1 uncultured Saprospiraceae bacterium
TTTTTATAAAAGAAATCCCGAACTTTCTTTTCGAAAATTCGGGATGACTCATGTTGTTTTTTTGTAATGGTTTTTTGAAGCTTGGGAGTAGCTAAAAAACTAGCCTTAGCGATTCTCGTCACCTGTAGGTCTAGGACAAAGACATTAAATTACTTTGGTACTAATTGGGGGTTGAAATATTTGCAATGGCGACCAATTGCTGCGTCCAGTGTCCGAAAGGGTAAGGAGCTACTTTGGCTTTGTTTTTAGCACTATTACTTTGTACGGCTTTACTTCCACTGCGAGAGGCATGCGGGCCATTGGGATAGCGGGCGTGCATCATGGTGTATTCGAGTACATTATTGGTGGCATCCGTTTTGACGGAGGTGACTACCGCGATGTGTTGGATCGCTCCATTTTTGGTATAATTATTATTTCGGTCGGTGAGCATATCGATAGTTATGTTATTGTATATTTTACCGGACTTACTAAAAAATAAAACGGAACCGGGGCGAATCGAATTTCGCGAAGCCATCGGATCTTCGATGAGGAGCAAATTACCGTTGCGGTAATACCAATCTGCGATTTGACGACTACTTCGGTCTTTATTGTACATTGGATATTTGTACCCTTGGTTAAGCGCCGGTAGGCGGCTTTGGATACTGTCTTTGATTTGGTGATATATACCCGAACAATCCTGACTTAAATTGCTGACATATTGTAATCTCTTGTTTTCCATGTTCTCGGAAATCGATTCCAAAACTTCGCTGATTTTATCATCACTAATGCCTAGATTTCCTCTTTCTAAGATTAATCCTTTTGCTTGTGGCTTAGGAGGGTTAGAGGCTTCTGTGCTTGGCTCGGGTTCTTTTTTTTCTTCCTTGATGTTCTTGGTAGGAACGGCTTTAGGAGCGGAACTCTTTGGGCTGGTTTCTTCTTTTGCAACGGTCTTGGAAACGGATTGTTTGTGGTCGATGGGGCTTGTTCCTCGGCCTATAAAGAAGCCGATCACTCCTACTAAAAGGAGAGCCCCCAAAAAGAGGATGGGAGAAATTTTCATGAATTAGAATTAAGGGGTTATATTAAAATGATACCTAATGTAATAAGAAAAGCATCATTCTCCAAATTTCTGATCTTGCAAAGGGGCTAGAAGCTTTCGGCTTTCTTTTGTCGTTTGAGGAAAGAAGGGAGCCTTTGTTTTTTTGCATCCGGAAACCAAATAGAACCAAAGCTTATTGCGCTTTCTCCAATAACCAATCTTTAATAGATAAAAACTGCTCCGCCTGAATTTTCTCCTGTAGCAAAGCCCGCTCTTTTTTATTATAAGCAGGAGTGGCCATGATCTTATGTACATAGGCGATGATGTTCATAAAATTGGTGCGGTGATAATCACTCACTTCACGGCGGCGAATAAACTGAGAAAAACTATCCAAGTGAGATTCTAAAGATCGGATTTCTTCCAGTTCAAAATAAATTTGCACCAAGAGGGATTTGGCAATCAATATATTTACAAGATCCTTGTGTTCGGCAGATTGTAGGTGCACCAAAGCCTGGCTAAATTCTTTGCGAGCAAAAGCGAGTCGTGCTTTGTTGAAACTGATCGTGGCTTGTTGGTAGGTTGGTTTAAGGAGCGAAGCATTGGTGTCGATAAAATGTAGCGTCCAATCAAATTCTTTGAGCTTTAAAGCCATCCCTACGATATTATTGAAGGTAAAGCGATTGATGACTTTGTTTTTTAAAAGTATTTTTTGCTGAAGTCCTTCCTTGTACAATTGGAGTCCTTCGCGACCAAAAGCTAGGTTGCCTTGGTTGAGTTTTTTAATACAAAAATTGATGCCTAATAAAAAAGGACCTCTTAGATTTTCGATAGAAAAATGAGCACGATAAGTCGTTAGTGTTTCTTTGAATTGTAAAAAATAATGCAGATTGTTTTCTTCTTTTAAGAATCGAAAACAATAATAATAAAGCGCCACCATCGGGATTTCAAGATAGGCACTGTCTTCTAGGGTGTCAATAAAATAATCCAAAATACCGAAGTCGTATTCTGCTTTCACTACCGACTGATGGGTGAGTAGGGAACAAGCATTTTTTAATTTTCGAATCAAAAAATTGATGTCCGTGTTTTGAGAAATTTCTTGGAAATATAAATTTTCGGTTCGCTTAGAAGCCGATTGATGACTCATGTTTTCTTCGAAAAACTGTAAATTGAGTTCGTAGAAATGTTGGTTGCGAAAAGGAAAGTTGTCGAGTAGTTGGTGAGATTTTTTGATGCTACTCTGAAAATTTTTCTCCAACTTTTGTTTGCGATAAATCGATGCCAGTGTCAATCTACTTGCGATCGGATCTTGACGAAAATGATTGATCAATAACCACTCCTCCAGTCGTTCCAATAAATCACTCATCAAGCCCCTGACTTTTAAAGCCTGAAAAGGCTCGTCTGGGAAGAGTCGATTAAATAAAAATTCAAGACTTGGGAAATCTCCTTTCTTATCCAGATGGACAATTAGAATTTCAAATAATTCTAAAATCTTAGGACGGTACACAAAAAAAGGCGAACGCAGCATTTTCTTGATTTTTCGACGTGCCGGTGCATCAAAAGTCCCAATCAGCTCAAACAGTTTATATTTCCTAGCCATTTTATCATTTTTTCTAGCACTAAAAGTAAATACAAAATATTGAAAATCAATTTTCTACAAGAAAAAAGATGATTTTTTTTCGCACTAATTATTTTTAATGTAATGGGGAAAGTATTAAAATAAAGGCAATTTTAGGAGTGGTTCTTCAACCTAGTTTCACTGTTTTTGTTGGCTAAGCAGTTAATAGCCCAAGAAGGAGCATACTGCTCGTTTAAAGTTGGGGCTGGGGAAAATTCAATATAAAATAATGCTCAGGATAATTCCATTTCTTAGTTTGGCTTTTTGCTGTTGGTTCCAGTTGCTTCCGGTGCCCGTAGAGCATGATGAGGGTCAAGAAATTTCCCTAAAAAAAGAAAGTCAAGTTTTTGCGAACTGCGAGACGATTACTTTTCAAGAGAGAATCGTGGTAGACAATATCCAACTTAACCAAGTTTCCATCGTTTCCAATGGGCCTGATTTTCATCTGTCGTTTCAAGCTTCCGATAAGATCGGTTTTGCCCGATGCGATGCCGATGGTGTTTTTGCTTGGTTGAATATCTATGACCTTGGAGTCGATGTGCGACCAACAGATATCATCGCATTGAGTGATGGCAATTTTGCCATTATCGGTGGCAATCGCGAAGAATTATTTGTGTTGAAATTAGATGCCGATGGAGGACTTATTTGGTCTCAAAAGTATCAAGATTTTCCCAAAAACGAAGGCTACTCCATTCTGGAAACAGCGGATGGTGGCTTGCTAATTTCGGGAACGACTACCCAAGTGGCCAATTTCCCTGCTGGACTTCTGATCAAACTGGAAAACAATGGCAATATCGCTTGGTCAAAACGTCTCACTTATCGACTTGATAATAATGCGGAGGCACCTTTGGAGATCGGAGAACTTCTTCCCGCACTTGATGGAGGCTATCTGCTTGTTGGGCGCGTGGCAGGAATTAGTTATGCAAGCGGAGATCTGGCCATTTTAAAAACCGATGAAAACGGAAATCTAGCTTGGTCAAAACGCTACGATCGAGAAGTTTATCGCCGGCTGACTGCAGTCCCCAACCTCGCCAAAGACGGTTATCTCCTCCAATATGATTTTGGCCCTTTGGTACAAGAAGATATTGGATTGATGGAAATAGATTTGGCGGGTAATTTACTACGGAACAAATCTTGGCGCAACAACTCTATCGAAAGAGGTGCTCACCTAAAAGTATTGGCCAATGGAAATGTGTTGATTAGTGGCGGCTATGCGATCGGTGGAGGGGCAGAGAGTTATCAGTACATGATGTTGTTAGATCCAAACTGGGAAGTTTTAGAAAATGAATCTTATGGAGCGGTCTACGGTCGAACTTTTGCCAATGTCTTTTTTGGGAAAAATTTTATAGAAAGAAATGGCGAAATTTTTTCTGTAGGTCACTTTTTACGCGGATCACCTTATACCACGATCTCCTTTCTTAGAACAGATTTTAGTCTGGAAACGCCCTGCTTTTCAAGACCTCATTCCTTTTTAGATACCATAGATACTTTTGGTGTAATAGCGATGGATGTCACGCTGACGGATAATCAATCTTCTTCTTCAAATCAAAACCCAAGCACTGCAAATATCAATTTTAATAGGCTAGAGTTTTGTCGAAAAGTAAGTGCCGGTGTTGCGGTTAAAACAATGGAACAATTGGATTTTTGCGAAGGAGATAGTATTGCTATATCTGGAGTGGTTTATACCGAGGATATTGTGCTAAGCGATGTCTTTACCGCTGCGAATGGTTGCGATTCCATACATCAAAGGAGTCTGCTTTTTGTGCCAACTATTAGGACAAGTGAAGTACAAAATCCCTGCACTGGTGATACGGTTTATGTTTTTGGGAATGCGATTACGAGCGATGCGATCCTAGAAGAAA
>CAYQRA010000627.1:0-4482 GCA_964419315.1 uncultured Saprospiraceae bacterium
CCACCACTAAGGTCCGATAAGTTTTTGACCTAAAAATTTAGAATCTATGCCCTTTAAGTCCTTACTATTGCTCTTTGTTTTTCCTTTTTTCTTATCTGCGCCACCTACCAAAGTAATGGAATGGCGCAGCCCAACCGACCATGAGTTTGGGGATATCAAACAAGGAATTCCAGTCACCTTCGATTTTAAATTCCAAAACCTTACCGATACTCCGCTCACGATTGATGCCGTAAGGACTACCTGTGGCTGTACCGCTTCAGATTGGTCAGAAGTCCCAACAGAGCCCAAGGCAGTGGGAAGTGTCCCCATCACCTTTGACGCTAGAAAGACCGGATATTTCTATAAAAAGATCAAAGTTTTCTTTCATGGCCAACGCAAAGGCGAGTTATTGACGATCTCTGGCTATGTAGAACCTTAGCTAAAAAGTAACTAAAAGTCATTTTTCTCTAATTTTAATAGCCAAAGCCTCTCCTTCTGTCGAAGAAATTGCCCTGCTCCTCCAAACTAAGGCGGGCGATACACATACGGCACCCTTTTTTCAGTTATATTTGCAGCTAATTTTGGTAACCGTATTGACCAAAGTTTTATTAATTCATACAATTGAAGAAAAGTGAGTGTACTAATTTTCCTAATCGTTTCCTATATTTTACTTTGCCTCAGCCTTTATAAAGTTTTTGAAAAAGCCAATCAAGAAGGTTGGAAGGCATTTGTTCCCGGCTATAACTTTGTCGTTTGGTGTCAAATCATTGGTCAGCCATCTTGGTGGGCGCTATTGCTTTTGATTCCTTTGGTCAATATTTTTATCTATGCTGGAATGGCCGTTGATATGGTTCGGTCTTTTGGAAAATACCAACTGAAAGATTCTGCACTAGCGGTTATCTTCGCCCCCTTAGCTTTTTTCCTACTCGGCAAAGAAGAAGAAAAGTATATCGGGCCTACTCTCTTGCATGAAAAAGAATATGCCGACAAATTAGCGGTGGCTATGGAAAGCAATAATGATCGCGAATTGCGTCAATTGCGTGCCAATAATCCTTATAAAAAATCAGCTACCCGAGAATGGGTAGAGGCCATCGTCTTCGCTGTATTTGCCGCAGCTTTTATACGCATGTTTTTAATCGAGGCCTATGTGATTCCTACGCCTTCGATGGAAGGTTCTTTATTGGTGGGTGATTTTCTCTTCGTGAGTAAAGCACATTATGGCATCCGTACTCCGATGACTGTTTTGCAATTTCCATTAATCCACAATCAAGTTCCTTTACTCGGAACAGAATCCTATACCAAATCTCCCAAACTCGGATACCATCGCTTGCCCAAAATAACCAATGTCAAACATAATGATCCAGTCGTTTTTAATTATCCTGAAGGAGATAGTGTTTATGTAACCAAACAAAGAACCTATAGCATTTACGATCTACGTCGTGGCTCTGCTCCGAAAAACCTCCCTACTATTGCAGATCTAAAAGTGCGCCCAATCGACAAAAAAGATCATTATATCAAACGCTGTATTGGACTTCCGGGAGACAAACTAGAAGTCAAAAATGCACAAGTGCATCTCAATGATGCTGCAATCCCTAATCCAGAGAACTTACAGTTGACCTATATCATGAGGTCTACAAGCACCAATTTCAAAAACAAACTGGAAGAACTCAATGTCAACCAGAATGAAATTGAACGTTACCGCGGCAACCCCAATGGTGGTGTTTATTCGCTCAATAATAAGCAAGTAGCAGCATTGAAAAACCTAGGAGAAGACGTCACCCTTGAAATGTATGATGAAGCTCCTGCTCCTGGCCGATACTTTCCGCATGATCCAATTAATTATCCCAATTGGTCAGCCAATAATTATGGCCCAATCAATATTCCAAAAGCTGGGGAGTCGGTAGTTATAACGCCCAAGAACATTTCGATGTATAAAAGAATCATCGATGTTTACGAAAACAATAAACTAGAAATCAAAAATGGTCGGATCTTTATCAATGGCCAACAAACGACTCAATATACTTTTAAACAAGACTATTATTGGATGATGGGAGATAATCGCCACAACTCAGAAGATTCTCGAGTATGGGGATTTGTACCAGAAGATCATATTGTAGGAAAACCTTTATTCATCTGGTTTTCTACCAAGAACGGAAATATCTCTAATGGAATCAACTGGGGACGAATATTCTCTACAGCCAATAAGTTTTAAGGCTTTCCTGTGAAAAACAAATTAATAATAGAAGAAGTTGTTCAAAAATTGCTGCTTGAATTGGAAAAGGTGGATTTTTGTTCAATTCAAGACGTCAAAATCGAAGCGTAGCCGCGCTACGTTAGATTTTTACAACGCAGAAGTGGACGGAAAGCCCCTTTTAAAACCAACAAAAAATGCTACGAATACTTACCCTTGTCTGTTTTTTGAGCTTTGCCATATTCGAATCTGCCAATGGACAAAACAGTCTTAATTTTTCTGCAGGAGTAAACAACTCTAGTTCTGTAATTGAAGATTTTCCACTATTATCCGTAAAGCCAGGTTTGGGATATTTTATTGGAGTAGCTCCAAGTCTTCAATTAAACAATAGACTACGATTCGTAATTGATGCTCAATATAGCCTCAAAGAATATGAATTTAATTTTGGAAGCATTCCAACGGTGTCTAATTTTAGATTCTCCTACATAGATATTATTCCAGAATTAGAATACCAAATAGTGAATTTCCTACGCCTTGGAATAGGAGTCAGTAATGGTTTTAAAATTAATGAAGCAATAAAAAACAGTAATACTGGTTGGCTTAATACAAATGGATTAGTAACCATTAAGTCTTTTGATTTTGGATTAACTGCTAAGGTAAAATTTGTCTATCAAAATATTTTTGGCTTTGTAAGATATAATATCGGATTAAGCGACGTTGGAAATGTGAGATACACCGATATAAATGGACAAGAACTTGGCTCCCCTAAACAACTAAATAGAAATCTTCAAATCGGTATTGGTTATCAACTTGATTTTAATAAAAAGTAAACCCTGTTTGTGAGTAAAGTCAGAACGAACGCAATATAACTTGCGAATTGGCTTAGTGAGATGGGCTGATTGGTACTCTAGTTCTAACTCCGCAATTTTATTTTCAATATTCCTTGGAAAGCCTAGTACCTGTAGAAAAATTAACCAAACCTATTCATTGGCACTGCAAGGTAAAATGAAATAAACCGAAGCTAATTTTGTTCCATCACTTACTAATATGAAAAACGGGGTACAATTGTACCCCGTTTTTCATATATTTGGATTTATTCCCATGGGTTTCTTTAGCACCCTGCTCGCTAGAAGAATAACAATTTAGAATATCTCAAAAAAGCAAACCGATTATCCAAAGCACATTTCAACGCCATGCTACAAAAAATCATCGACTTTTTCCGCTCCCTATTTGGATTCTCAAAATCTAAAGAAACTCCTGATCCTACTAATAAATGGGAAAAAATTCCTGATACTAAGGAGGAAGAAAAAGAAAAAGAGCTGGTCATCAATGAGGAAGAAGAACCACAAGATGGCTCTGAAATACAGCCAGATACAGTTGTTGTTACTTATGAGCCTGATCCGGTTTTGGATATCCCTGAACCTCCGGTAGTTACCACCACTCCTCCGGTAGAAGAACCGCCTGTCGTCGTCACTACTCCCGATCCACCAACTACCCCTACCGAAAACGAACCTGTTGCGGCTTCTCATACACCACGATTTTTGTGGTGCCTAGATAATGGCCATGGTAAAAAAACCGCAGGAAAACGTTCTCCCAAATTAGAAAATGGAACCCAGTTTCTTGAATATGAATTCAATCGAGACATCGTAAATCGAATGATTAGTGCCTTGGATGAATTGGGGGTTAAAACTTATAATGTTGTTCCAGAAGTAGACATTGATAATTTTTTGGAAGGTCGCGTCAAAAGAGCGAATGGCAAAAATTCAGACTTGCCCAAATTATTTGTTTCTGTTCATGCCAATGCAGCCCCTGCTCGACCCGGAAAATGGGCAGAAGACAGTATCCATGGTGTTGAAACTTGGTTTTATCATGGCAGCAAAAAAGGGCGCAAAATAGCGAGTGTTTTTCAAAGACACCTCATCGAAAAAACGGGATGGAAAAACCGCAAAGTAAAATCGCAATCTACTAAACAATTCTACGTCATCCGTAAAACCAGTATGACTTCCGTGCTCACAGAAAATGGTTTTTACAATAATAAAAAGCAATGCCAAGAATTGCTCAAGGATAGCGTTCGCCAAAAAATTGCAGATGCTCATGTAGCTGCGATTATGGAAATCGAAAAAAAGGGAATTATCTAAACCTAAACATCGACTATTTCAGTAAAAACAAAGCCCTGTATACTCTTTCTCCCAAATTAATACAGGACAAGCTTATTGACTTAAATTTTTATTTCGAAGCAACTTTATCTATCTTGTTTCCTTCCTATCTATGAAGTTGTTTTAAAATGGAGGTTGAAATTAGTTGTGAGTGTC
>CAYQRA010000628.1:0-4477 GCA_964419315.1 uncultured Saprospiraceae bacterium
TTTTGAAGAAACTACATCAAACTGTTAGGGGACGTGGTAAAAATAAAAACACAAGACAAGACTTAGCCCTATCTTGTGTAAGTTAACGTATGAAAAACATTTTCTTATTATTATGAAAATTCTTCGGAAACACTTTCTTCCGAAAACCACTATTCTTTCAATCTCTAATTCTATCACGTCACCAGTTTCCAAAAGACAATATCTAGCACATTTTTTCCAATCGAACTTACCTTTTATTTGGGGTTTGTAAGTCTATGGAACAGCCATTTCTTGAATCCTAAGAGTAAATTCTAAAAAAACTCATAATGCTCCACTAACGGCGGACTAGCAAAAAACTCCCCAATAAGTCCTCGCCATTGTTGGAATAAATCGGATTTTCTAAAACCAACATTATGTGCCTCTAGGGAAGTCCATTTTATAAGCAAGATATAGCGATTTTTTCGCTCCATACATCGTTTAAATTCATGCGAAAGATAACCAGGAGATTGGCAGATAACAGCTTGTGCCTTTTTGATATTATTTTCAAAGTCAGTAGCACTACCTTCTTTGATTTCTAATATTGCTACTTCTAAAACCATGTTTGATTTCGGATTTGAGACCTGCCCATTGTGGAGCAGGTGGGGTTCGGATTTCGGACTCCTAAACTTGATTCGATATACTTACCGAAATTCTACATCCGACTTCCAAAATAAATTAGATAACTTTATTTTTTAAGATTCCAATCCCCTCTATTTCTAGTTCGACTACATCTCCTGGTTCGATTGGACGATGTACAGTAAAATTGTTTTCAATCAAACTCCCCCACCCTACAGTTCCTGAGCCTAAGATTTCACCTGGTACTAAAGTCACATTATTCTCAGAGGCTCGTTCAATCATTTCTGGAAAAGCCCAATAAATGGTATTATAGTTTCCTTCGCAAATAAGCTCTCCATTTATTTTAGCTGTCATTTTTCTGTCGAACCGATTCCCTGTAATTTGAGGCATCTTCAAATGCTCTGGATGACTGGTTCTATCGACTTCACAACGATACTGTTCAAATTCATCTTTGGTAACAATACAAGGACCAAATGCATTGGCAAAATCTTTTCCTTTTGCAGGTCCTAATGGCATTTGCATTTCTTGTTTTTGAATCGACCTTGCTGTCCAGTCATTGAAAATGGTATATCCAAAGATATAATCATCTGCCTTTGCTGCCTTAATATCTTTTCCTTTTTTCCCAATTACTACTGCCAATTCTAACTCTAAATCCAACTTAGTTTCTGCATTAGGTCGTTTGATTTCATCATTTGGGCCATAAATAGCATGATGGTTCGTAAAATAAAAAACAGGAATATCATAATAAACCTCACTTATCGTATGGCCAAAAGCTTTAGAGGCATTTAACATATGTTGTTCGAAACCAATAAAATCACGAACACTTGGAGGATTCGGTAGCGGAGGTAATAATTGAACCTCCGACATAGAATAGTGAGGAGCTAAATCTTCTAATTGATTTTCCTTAATAATTTTAAAATACTTTTCGTGTCGGTCAATAAAAGACAACATTTTAGTTGGCAGCCGATTATCTGCTAATTTCATGTCTACTACCCCATCTCCTTTCAACCAACCAATACGGGTACGATTTTTTGTATTCTTAAAAGTGACTAATTTCATATTCGATTCCGGTTTTGTGATTTCGGATTTTGGAGTAGCAACTCTTCCTTAGAAATCCTATTTTAAAAATTATTAAACTCTGGATGCGTCTTAGATTTCAGTATTGGTTTGTATAGTCCAATACCCCACATCCAAAATCAAATCGGTTGTCTCAATAAGCCCATTGCTTTTCCCATTAGTGCACCAATGTTTGCTCCTTCTGGAAGTTTCTGTCCAGAGAATTCCATTCGTTCCCATTCCACCAATTGCTCAGAGGCATCTACAATAGCTTTACAACGAATGTACCGTCTATTATGATGATTTTCAAAGGCTTGTTCAACCGTTTGGGCTTTTCCTAATTCTTCTGCCAATACTACCGCATCTTCAATAGCAAGGGCTGCACCTGAACCTAATTGCGGTACAGTAGCATGTGCCGCATCACCTATCATTATGACACGCCCTTTATGCCAGGGGGCGGGGATGGTCATTATCTCTAGGGGGCGATAGTTGACCTCCTCTGGGTCTGTTATTTGAGATTGGACTTCCTTTACAACAGGTACGTCAAATTCATCCAAATAAGACTTTAATTTCGGAACAAATTCTTCTTTTGGGATTAAAGGATTATCCTCACCTTCTACCGTCACAACAAACATATAAATATAATCTTTAGCGGTAGGAACCAATCCTACTTTAGCCTTCTTTCCCATATACATATAGCCATTCTCAAAATCTTTTGGCCGTTTAAAGGTATATCGCCAAACAGATGCGCCAACGTATTTAGGTTGATACTCCCCAAATACCAAGCCTCGCACTTTGGAATAGATTCCATCCGCAGCGACTACTGCCTCGTAAGTATTTGCGGTAGCATCTGTGAATTGCACTTCTACTTCCTCCCCTTTATCTGAAATCTTAGTAACAGATGTTCCCATACGAAATTGCACCCCTAATTTTTGTGCTTCAGCAAATAAAATATCGTGTAATGAACGTCTTGAAATACCATTATGACTGGGAAATCTTCCTAGTGGTGGTGGACCTACCTCAGCAATTTGAAAGCCAGTCGGTGTAAACATTTTAACTTGTCCATACGGAGAGCCTTTTTCCATAGCTTTATCCGCTACTCCCAATTCATTCAATGCCCTCAGAGCATTGGCTTGTTGGATAATACCAGAACCATATATTTTATACTCTTGTTGGATTTCTACAATTTCTGCTTCAATGCCTTTCTGACGTAAGCCAATTCCAAGGGATAAACCACCTATGCCGCCACCAACGATGAGCACTTTTTTTACTGCTGCCATATTCGTTTAGTTTTTTATAATCTTGTTATTTTATATAAAATTAGGTATCGTATCAACTATCAACCTTTTCTAAATTCGCCTAAGATTCTCAACTCAACCTCATTACTAACACTTACCTCTGATAGTTTTTCGCCAACACCAAAGTCTAAACGATTGATTTTTCCTGTAGCTTTAATCCCAATTTCAAGGGTTTTCGCTCGTTCATTCATTTCAGGTCCACCAATAACAACATCCAGTACAACTGGTAGCGTTTTACCTTTCATTGTCAAGTCTCCTGTAAGTTTCCATTCATTGCCCATCACTCTTTTAAAAGCTGTACTTTTAAATGTTAATTCAGGATATTTTTCTACATCAAAAATACCAGGTGCTTTTAAATGTCCATCCCGCATTTCATGAGCGGTATTCAAGGATTTAGTTGTTGCAGAAAATTCAAAGATGGCATCAGAAAAATCTTCTGAAGTCGTAGTAATTTTAGCAGTATAATCCATAAAATTACCATCCAATTCAGAAATTAAATGGTGACGAACTGTAAAGCCCACTTTGGAATGCCCTTTATCAAGCGTCCATGTTGTTTGAGAAAACAAACTATTGGCCATTAATAATAAAAGGACGATAAGATTGATACTTTTCATTTTTTAAAATTATTTTTTATAAAATGGAATTTGTTAGGAAGAATAAGTAGTCTTTTTTTTCGGTCTTAAAAATAAATACCCCAAACGATACAAAGACAATACAATTACAGGGGTAAAGTGAAATAAAGCTGGTCCCCAATGAGGATGTTCTGTATTGACCAAAGCCCAATGCAAGAAAGTCATTACCGCAGCTAGATAAACCCAACGTTGCAATTTTTTCCATTTTGGTCCCATTCTTCTGACTGCTGCATCTGTACTAGTAGCAGCCAATGGGATAAAAATAAAAAAGGCAATCCATCCTGTAATCATTCCCACTCTGAAAAATTCGTCAACTATATGTCCAAGTGTTTCTTCCAAAAGGTAAAAAACGGTATGCAATAACGTGTAAGCAAAAGCGGCTACTCCAAAAAAACGCCTATTCCTAATCAACCATTTAGAAACTCTCCCTTTTGGAAATAACATGGCTATTGGAGTCGCAATCAAAGAAATCACTAAAAATCGACCTGCAAATTCCCCCGTAACGTGCATCAGCATACCATATTTAGCCGAACCTGTTAAGAATTTAGTTGTCAGGCTGACACCAGGAATAGCTAATATTAACCAGAGAATATATTTGCTGGTAAAAAATTTAATCAATTGCTGCATCCTTCTATAAGTTAGTAATAAAAATCAGTAATTTATTCCTTAATTTTCTTAGCTATCCAATCATACATTCTAAAGGTTGGAGTAAAATCATCAATGCAACAATGTTGTGACCCACTTGTACCGGAAGGAACTATGTCAATCACATGTTCACAAGTCAAGTGTTCTCCAACTCTGTGTGCATGACTAACAAAATTTTGTTTATCATCTTCTCCATGAATAACATAAGTAGGGCAGGAAATTTTTTCTGCTACGCCATTTGCCAGAGTATAG
>CAYQRA010000629.1:0-4471 GCA_964419315.1 uncultured Saprospiraceae bacterium
CCATCACCATCACTTCCAATCTTTTGATGGTGGAAGTTGGAGGTTGTAGTACGCCCGCCGGTACTAACCAAGGTAGCATTTCCATATCAGTCACCGGAGGTTTAGCTCCTTACAGCATTTCTTATCTCGAAGTTGGTAATCCGGGTAATACCGGAACAATTCCAACGAGTGTTGGAACAGGATCTTTTACAGGACTTACTCCCGGAAATTACTTAATCACCGTCACCGATGATAATGGAGAAGTACAAGTCGTACCCGTGACGATTGCTGCCGCGCCAGTATTCTTTGTCGATATGTTGACCCAACGCCCAACTTGTAATGGCGCGATGGACGGATCCATCACTGCTGATATTACAGGTGGTGTAGGCCCTTACGATATCCAATGGTCTACCATGGACATGAACATTCTCACGGTTCCTAATCTTCCTTCTGGAAGTTCTTATATGCTTACCGTCACCGATGCCAATGGTTGTTCTGATGTGGCCGACCGGCCTTTAAGTGAACCCGCAGCTATTACGCTAGATACTATAATTCAACACGAATCTTGTTTATCAGGCCCCAATGATGGAAGCATCTCGCTACAAAATATTGTAGGTGGCCCGACCACCAATTATACTTTCCTTTGGGACAATAGCTTAGGTACTGCTAGTACCGTCAATGGTTTGAGTCCTGGTACTTATTGTGTAGATGTAACTTCTGCAGGAATGGGTAGCAACCCATCTTGTAGCAGAAATTTCTGTTTCGTAATCAATGATGCTATCGAACCAACGATTGATGGCTTTACCGAAGTGCCGATTAGTTGTCCGGGGCTAAGTGATGGAGCTTTGACCGTCAATATTACACCAGGAAATGGTACGGTCAGTCCTATGGATATTGATTGGGGCGCCGCTGGAACTGGTCCAACCATTACGGGCCTTGCAGCAGCGACATACACCGTAACCATAACTGCTAGTGATGGCTGTACCGATACAGATTCTTATACTCTATCAGCAGGTGGCTTAACGGTAGAATTGGATTCAGTTCCTCCAAATTGTTCTTATGAACCAACTGGCCAAGTTTTGGCTACCGTCAATGGAGCAATCGGAACCCTAAGTTTTGAATGGTCAACAGGGAGTACCAGTACACTTTTGACTAATTTGGATTGTGGAGGAACCTATTCTGTAACCGTCACCGATTCTGGTAGTGGATGTACAGAAGGGACCACTGCTTCTATTGATATTCCTTGTCCACCAGATATTTTAATTGTATTCGATACGCTATCCATTAGTCCAGTGCGCTGTAATGGTTTGACCGGAGGGGCTTGTGATGGATCTGTGACGGTGACTGCTAGTGCAGGAACGACCATGTCAGGAGATTATAATTTCAGGTGGGACATTTCTACAGAAACACAAAATGGAGGTTCGGTTCATACTGCTGGCCAACTTTGTCAAGGACTTAATACCGTGACGGTTAATGATCAAGACTGTGCCTTTACCGCCACGATTGACATTCCTGCTCCTGAAGCGATAACCTTGAATCCTGACAGTACAGACATTGTACCAGTAAGTTGTAATGGAGGATCAGATGGAAGTGCTAAAATAGTTGCTACGGGAGGAACACCTCCATACGATTATGCTTGGAGTACTACCGATACTGGTCCCATGGTCAGTGGATTATCTTTTGGGCCTTATACTGTGACCATTACAGATTTGAATTTATGCCCGCATATTGTCAATATAGAAATTGATCAACCCAACCCATTGGTAGCCTTTGTCAATCCTACCAATACGGTGGACGCCAGCTGTAATGAAAGTGAAGATGGTGTCGTAGAGATTGCTTGGACGGGTGGAAACATTGGAGACCCTACCACTTATGAATGGACGCCAAATGTATCTAGTAATAGTATTGCGACCAATTTAGCTCCAGGGCCGTATACCGTGACGGTAACTGATCGCAAAGGATGTGTTGATTCTCTTATCCATGTGGTCGGTAATCCTCCTCCAATTAGATTTACGCTTGCAGATATCGAAGAACCTCCCTGCTTTGGAGAAACGACGGTTATTCAAATCGATCAGGCTTTTGGTGGCGCAGGAGGTCCTTTCGAATTTTCGGTAGGTGGAGCTAGACGGGGAACCAATCAGGCGATCCGAGTATTAGCTGGAGAGATTACGGTAACTGTTTTTGATACAGATGGCTGTTCTTCAGATACGACCATTATAGTCAGACAACCTCCTGAGATAACCGTCAATTTAGGCCCCGAATTGGAAGAAATTGATTTGGGATCAAGTACAAATATTGACGCTGTGTTTTCTATTCCAACATCGCAATTGGATGAATTGTTTTGGTCTCCAGATGTTGCTTTAGTGTGTACGGATTCTATAAATAATGACTCTACTCTGTGTACAGAAGTGGTCGTAAGTCCGCTCACAACAACTGTTTATTCTCTTTCTGCAGTTGATATCAATGGATGTGAGGGGTCGAGTAGTATTACGATTGAGGTAGATAAAAATAGAAATGTATTTATCCCAAATGCTTTTTCGCCAAATGCCGATGGTGTCAATGATCGCTTTCAGCCGATAGGCGGAGCAGGTGTTGACAAGGTTAATTCCATGCGTGTTTTTAATCGCTGGGGAGAGCTAATGTATCAGGCTTTAAACTTTGATCCTGTAGAAAATGGTGATCAATATTGGGATGGTACTTTTAAGGGAAAGCAGATGAATACGGGGGTCTATGTTTATCTGATTGAGGTATCCTTTATTGATGGGGTGACCTTACTTTATCGAGGAGATATTACTTTGATTTATTAGATCAAGGACTAGTATTTTATTTTTCATCCATTAAGCAAGAAGGAGGATTAAAGATTAACTTTAATCCTCCTTCTTATTCCGGAGCGTTTTATTTTTTTTGTAGTATTTAATTCATAGGACTATCCGATGGCATTTTCGGTAAGGCTACAAAAAAAGTAGCCCCTTTATCTACCTCCGATTCAATCCATATTCGCCCTCTCAAACGCTGAACAATTTTCAAACAAATCGACAGACCGATTCCGGTTCCTTCATATTTTGCTCGAGAATGCAAACGTTGAAAAATCACAAAAATCCGTTTTTGGTATTCCGGTGCAATTCCGATTCCATTGTCTTTTACGGCAACGATAATTTCGTCTTCTTTTTCTTCCGTACTAATGTGTACAATGGATTGTGTTTCTGGTTTTTTAAATTTCAGGGCATTACTGATTAGGTTTTGAAATAATTGAATCAGCAAGGATTTTATAGAACGGACAACTGGCAATTGTGGAATGTGAACCACCGCTTTGGTTTCTTCTATTCTTACTCGCAGATTGATCACCGCCAATTCAATCGCATCATTCAAGCGTACTTCCTCAAACTCTTCATCTGTTTTACCAATCGTCGCATAACGCAGCAAGGCATCCAAAAGATTATTCATTCTATTGACCCCTTCGCTTACAAAAGCATAATAACTCGTGGAGTCTTCATCAAAAACATCTTTATGTTTGCGATAAATAAGCTGGGTATAACTTCCGATCATTCGCAAGGGCTCTTTCAAATCATGGGAAGCCACATAAGCAAATTGGCGAAGCTCCTCATTGACTTGGAGCAACTGCGCATTTTGTTTGACGATCTGATCTTTTTGTTCGAGTAAAAGCCCTTGGTACTGATTTTCTTTGGTCAGCTGCTCGATCTCCTTTTGCTTTTCTTGAATGGCATATTTGATCTCCAAATCCATTACTTGGCGGTTCAATTGTTCTTTCGCAAATTTTTCTTGGGACTTGGAATAAACCAATTGATAATCGAGTGCCTTTTCAAAATCCTTGAGCTCTTTATATATTTTGGCGAGTGCCTGATAGCCCCGAATTTCATTGGCTTCATCTTTCATTCGCTTCGCCGCTGCTATTCCTTGGCTGGTTAGAATAATGGCTTTTTCAAAATCTTTTTTCTGGAAATTAATATTCCCAAGGTTAAGTAAATTGATTTGACGCCCATTGACATCTCCCATATCAGCGATGATGGATTGAGCATCATTGGCCATCACCAATGCTTCTTCAATTTGATTCATCGCGGTGTTGGTTCTGCTAAGCTGAGTCATTGCAAGGGCGATCATTTCTTTGTACTGAATCTTCTTTGCCAAATCCAAGGCTTCTTGGAAGGAAGCTTTGGCTTTTTCATAATCATCTGTCCCAAAATAGATGTTCCCAACATTATTGATCACAATTACTCTGTTGCTGGTTTCTATCACATCTCCATAATCATTGAGTACCGTTTGGTACCGGACCAGTGCTTCTTCATAATTAAAGAAGTGAGCGTAGATCGTTCCAATATTAATCAGGCATTGTGCCGTAATATTTCTGTAGTTAATGGATTTGCTTTTATCCAAAGCTTCTAGAAAATACTGCATGGCTTTTTTATAATCAGCCAATACACCATAATAAATCGCTAGATTATTGAGTGCGTGCAATTCTTTTTCCAGATCACTT
>CAYQRA010000630.1:0-4468 GCA_964419315.1 uncultured Saprospiraceae bacterium
TAGAGAAAAAAGGCATCCTCAGAAACGGACAGAATTTATTTTACGATGTACTTAGTAATATCCATTCAAATGGTCCAAATAATACTTTAATCTAAGTGGTCTGCTGTAGATCAACAAGCACAAATGAGGGAGTGTCGTATTTTTTAGGAGGAGTGTAGGTGATTGATGAGGGAGTGTTTTTGCTAAACTTTTAGCTATGTTTTTTCGAAAACATGGCTTTGGGTAGTTACCTAAAGCCAACTAAAAGAATACTAAAAGACAGAGAGTCTAATGTGAACGGAGTATATAGCTAAAGAGAAAATCATGAAAATAAAAACTAAGCATCTATTAAAAAGATAACTACCTATATCAGTATACTTTTTTGTTTGGTACTAGGGCATAATGCAATAGGACAAGAACCCGGTATGTGGCACCTTACCGATGAGGATGGTTTGCCAAGTAATACGGTTTATTGCATTGCGCAGGATAGTAAAGGCTTTATTTGGATGGGCACCGAAAAAGGAGTTTGTCGATTTGATGGGAAAGTATTTAAATACTTTAATAGTGCAGCCTTGAATGATCAGGAGGTGTTGAAAATAGAGATTGATATTTATGATCGCATTTGGTTTTTAAACCTTTCGGGACAGTTGTTTTATGTCGAAGGAGAGCAAATTCACCTGGTAGAATCTATTTTTCCAGAGGATTTGGTTTTTGTGGTAGATATGAAAGTGAAAGATAAAACGGTATGGGTTACCCTAAAAGAAAATAATAAATTCCGCATCGCCTATTTTTCGTTGGAAGACAGGCAATCGTTTTCTACGCCTTTCTATTTTAATTCTATTTATTCTAGGGTCTCTTTTTTTTTGGAGGATGGCGAAAATTTATGCATTGTATCTACCCCAGTTCTTGTAGAAGCTTCCTTAGAATTAATACTTTTAGACGATAGGGATACGACGCTGAATATACAAGCGTATTTTGATCGATTCGATTTTATGGGATATCAGACCTCCTATTTTTATGGAGACCAACAATTTGTCTATTCTTATCATCCGGAAAATTTAATTTCTAAATATAAAGAAGAAAAATTAAGCCCTTTTCTATGGTTCGAAAAAAGTAAAACCATTAATAGCCTAATTGCTATAGAGGAGGATTTTTGGATTATGACTGCTCAAGGTATTTTTAAAACCAAAGCAAACACTGGTGGAGCATTAAAAGAACCCTATTTATTAAAAGATATAGCGACCAATCATTTGTTTATTGACCAGGAGGGAAATAAATGGATTTCCACTACAGGAAATGGCGTTTATGTGGTCACTGCTTCCCAAACTAAAGTTTTTCAATCTGGAAATTCTGATTTGCCCCGTAATGAAATTTATAGCCTAGAGTATGATGATTCAAATGGTCAATTGCTGATTGGACATGATAAGGGCTTAGTCTCTTCCATCGATTCTCAATTTTTAAATCAAGTTTATCAATTGCCAAATACTGGACGAACCTTAAAAACGATCTCTGAAAAAAATGGAGATTATTGGTTAGCTACCGATAATGGATTGGTGGAATTGAGCAAAGGCGCTATTCCCAGAAATAGAATGCCTACCAGTATGAAAACTTTATTGAAAGCCAAGGATGGAAGTCTATGGTATACTTCCTATTGTTGTGTGTATAGAGTGCCCAAAGAGTATATAGACAATTTTGACCCAAGAGACCTTGGAGATAAAATAGAGATAGTTTTTAATGGAAAAACCTACGCGCTCCATCAAGATTTTTCTGATGATATTTGGTTCGGTAGTATCAATGGAATTTATATTTACAAGCAAGGAGAAGTTAGGCCTTTTTTAGAAAATGGGAAACACCTTCCCTATAATGTTTCTTCCATCAGCCAAACGCCTGATTCTGTTATTTGGGTTGGAACGAGAGGGGATGGGGTGATTGGGATAAAAAACGGAAGGGTTGTTTATAGGCATAAAACGCCCAATAACTTAGCGAGCAACACTATAAAAAAAATACTAGGAACCGATCAGCACCTTTGGATTGGTACAGATAATGGTTTGAATAAACTGGATTTGAAAACAAGGAAATGGGAATGGATTAATAATACGGATGGCCTTCCTTCTAATGAGGTCAATGACCTTGTAGTGGTCGACGATCAAATCTGGGTCGGGACCACAAAAGGCTTAGTACAATTTTCAGTAAGCGCCAATCACTTCAATAATAAACCACCCCGTGTTCTTATCTCAGGTTTGAAAATAGAAGATAAGAATACGACGCTGAAGAATTCCCTTGATTTGGATTTCGATAAAAATAGTATTCAGGTAGATTTTATTGGAATAGGTTTCAAAGCTAAAGGAGATGTTTCCTACCAGTACAAAATGTCTGGAGTAGATAAAAGTTGGGTGACTACTAAATCTCGTTTTGCCCGCTATCCAAATTTGGCGCCTGGTGATTATCTATTTGAAGTCTTAGCCATCAATGAAGATCAAGTCTCCAGTGCTATTCCCGCAAGTATCAATTTTGTGATCCATCCTCCTTGGTGGAAAACTTGGTGGTTTAGAATTTTAATGCTATGCTCCATCGCTGCTATCCTCACCTTTTTTGTAAATGCTCGAATACAACAACAAAGAAAAGAACAAGAATTTTTAGATCAAGTCAATGCCCTAAAAACGCAAGCCCTACGCGCGCAGATGAATCCACATTTTATCTTTAATGCGCTAAATGCCATTCAAAAATTCTTAACCACCAATGATCGCGAACAAGCGATGAGGTACCTCTCTAGATTCGGAAAGTTAATTCGTTTGATCTTTGTACAATCCCAAAAAGAAGCAATTAGTTTGGAAGACGAATTAGAATTTCTGAATTTATACTTAAACTTGGAAAAGTTGCGTTTCATGGACAAGGTGGATATCCAGGTAGTCGTCTGCCCCGACCTACTGGAAATCAGCGATGAAATTTATATTCCACCTTTACTGATTCAACCGATCATTGAAAACTCTTTCAAACACGGGTTTTTATACAAAGAAAAGCCCGGACGCTTGACCATTAATTTTTCAAAAAAAGAAGCCTATCTAATCTGTACCATCGAAGACGACGGTATCGGTCGTAAAAAAGCAGCAGAATTGGGTCAAATTGCTTTAAAAGATCGACCCTCTTCTGGACTTAAAATTGCCCACAACAGACTAAGTATCTACGAACCTGATCCGGCCAATCTTGCGGATCAATCAGGAATCCAAATTATTGATCTCTATGAGAAAAATGGAGCGGTTCGTGGAACTTTAGTAGAAGTGAAAATATATTGTAAAGGTTTTTAAAATATAAAGCAATGATTAGAGCACTTATTATCGACGACGAGAGAAGTAGTCAAATCACCCTAGAAAATATGATCAGCGATTTCTGTGAAGGGATCGAAATTTTAGCCACTTTAAACTCTGTAGAAGAAGGCGTAAAAGCGATCAATACCCATCAACCAGATCTGGTTTTTTTAGATGTGGAAATGCCCGTTCATAATGGATTTAAATTATTTGATTTTTTTGAATCGCCCAATTTTAATGTGATTTTTACTACGGCTTTTCAAGAGTATGCCATCAAAGCATTTAAGTTTTCCGCCATCGACTATTTACTAAAGCCCATCGACATCGATGATCTACAGATGGCCCTCAAAAAAGCGAACGATAAAAGAGAAGCAGAGGCCACCAAAGGGAAATTGAACGCCCTTCGCGAAAACTTAAATAATCTCTGTAATAAATTTGCCTTGTCTACCACCGATGGTTATCAATTTGTGGAACTCAAAAATATCATTCGCTGCGAATCAGAAAATAATTATACTTTTTTCTATTTGGTGGGTGGAAAAAAAATCTTAGTTTCCAAAACCTTGAAAGTATTTAGTAAGCTCCTGGAAGAATATAATTTTTTCCGTATTAGTCGTTCTGATTTAGTCAACCTCAATCATGTGGAAAAGTATGGTCGACAAAAAAGCCCTTCCATTACCTTGAGTGATAATACTACTTTGACCATTAGCCTTCGTCGCAAAGAATCTTTTTTAAAGAAAATTGAACGCTTTTAAATTTATTTTTTTCTTTTGGGAAATTTTGAATGTTAAGTGTTAATCTCGTGACCTGTCTGTAGAGGCCCGTTTCTTCACTCCAAGCGCTTTTATAGCCACCCATCCGCTTTAGTTCGCTACGCTCTTGAAACGTCAGTTTAGCGAAGCTAATCTCCTACTTTGATCTCGCCGTTTATTCATTTAAAGTGCTGTCCTTAGCTCCCCATCCGCTGTCGCGGCCTGCCTGCCGGCAGAGGCAGGTTTCTTCACTTCAAGTGCTGTCTTTAGCCAACCCATCCGCTTGCGCGGTTCCTTTACTTCAAGTGCTGTCTTTTGCCTCCCGTCCGCTTACGCGGTTCCTTTACTTCAAGTGCTGTCTTTTGCCTCCCGTCCGCTTACGCGGTTCCTTTACTTCAAGTGCTGTCTTTTGCCTCCCGTCCGCTTACGCGGTTC
>CAYQRA010000631.1:0-4467 GCA_964419315.1 uncultured Saprospiraceae bacterium
AATCCAATAAATGACAAATTTTACGGAACCAGAGAGCAGACGGATATGCTCATTGAAATTGACTTGAATACTTGCATACAGGATACCATTACGCTAAGTCAAACGATAACTGGAGCATTAGGTGCTTTCTTTATTTCGGCCGATGGTACGGCTTATGGCTATGGAAATGCTACTGGACATTTGTATGAAATTAATTTGACCACAGGAGCGGTCGGTTTAGTGGGGACGGGGTCTACTACTTCCAATACGGATGGTTGTTCTTGTTCTACTGTACTACTGACCAAAAGTGTTTCTTCCGATTCTATCTGCCTTACAGATACCCTGACCTATACTTTTTCTATTTTCAATCAATCAGGAGCACCTTTAAATAATTTAATATTTGCTGATACCCTTCCAGCAGGACTAACCTTTGCCTCGAATCCATATAATATTAGCGGCATCACCTTTTCAGGTTCGACTGCGATCCTTGGAACAAATGCCATGGCTTTGGATGTGGCTTCTATCTCTAATGGTGCCAATAGTTTGCAGGTAGATATTCGGGTAATGCCAGGTAGTTCTTTTGGAACCTATTCCAATCAAGCTAATCTTTCTGGATTACCACCTTTTTTACCGAGAAGTATTTTGTCAGATGATCCTAATACTTTAGCGGTTTTAGATTCAACATCTTTTGTACTTAGGTCTTGTGAGGAAGTCTGTGGAAATGGAATAGATGACGATGGCGATGGAGACACCGATTGTGATGACCCCGACTGTATAGCCTCTCCCGCAATTAATACTTCTTTGACAGCGGCATGTATCAATGAAGTAGTGATGATTTCTTCTTCTGATATTGGACTTGGAACAGTCTATACTTGGGATTTTGGAACGAATGCAAATCCCGCAACGGCTACTGGAATTGGACCGCATGATGTTTCTTATACCAGCTGTGGAAATAAAACCATCGCACTAAGCGTAGAAAAGAACGGCTGTACAGTTAATGTCGATAGTATCCTTGCAGTCGCTGATAATACCAACCCAGTTTGGGATATTGATCCACAGGATTTGATTATGGAATGTTTGCCATCTGCCAATTATCCTGATTCGATTGCCTTGTGGTTGAGTCTTTATGGAAATGGCCAAGCTTCGGACAATTGCGGAAGCCTGATCATCACGAATGATTACACGGGACTCACCGCAGATTGTGGATCTACGGCCAGTACGAGCGTTCAATTTACGGCCTCTGATAGTTGTGGGAATGTAGCGATGCGAAGCGCTCAAATTCGAATTGAAGACAATAATGCGCCGGCCATTGCACCCGTAAATGATATCACTGTAAATTGTGAAACCATACCCGCAACTTCGACTCCTTCGGTCAGCGATAGCTGCGATACAACTCCTGCTTTGGTTTATCAGGAAGTACGGGTTCAACACCCGAATGCCAATTGGAATGCATCCGGTACTTGTTCAATTCTGTATGAAATTACTAGTGGTGTTTATGACGATAAAGGAACTCTTTTTACAGGAGATGATGAAATGAGTTTTGTACTCACGGTGATCGGAAGGAATACGGGAGCCAATTGGCAGACAACTATTGGAGGAACACCAATAACTGGAGCTTATTATGAATCAAAAGTAATTGCTACTTTTTTATCTGGCGGCCCTATCGTTAATTTTACCATTACCGATAATGTTGATGGCGCTTGTACTAGGACTGTCAGTATTGATGGAACTACTTTCTAAACAACTTCTTAGGTGAAAATTAGGGATTCACTTTTAAAATAATCTTCCCTTTATTTTTATTGGCTTCCATATATTGATGCGCTTGCACGACCTCTTTCCAGTCAAAGACTCGATCAATCACTGGATGAATAGTGCCGCTCGTGAAGGCCGCTGAATTGTTGGTCCAAAAATCTTTAGTGAGTTGTGCTTTATAAGCTAGCGTTCTGGCGCGGAGGGTAGAGCCCATGATTTTAAGTCGCTTTAGCAAAAGAGGCATTAGGTTAAATCCTCCTTCCAATTTCGTTCCCCCCATAAAACCCAAATGAACCATCCGTCCATCCATTGCGAGCGCAGCAATGTTTTGTAAGAAATAAGGAGCACCAATAAAGTCAATGACCACATCGACACCTTGAGGATTTTTAGCCTTTACGACCTCCGAAAAATCTTCCGTCCGATAATCAATGCAATAATCCGCACCTAAGTTTTTACAAAAATCATGTTTCCCTTTAGAAGCCGTTACAAAGACGGTAGCGCCTTTGCTTTTGGCGATTTGTAGGGCGGCAGTCCCAACACCACTTGCTCCAGCATGGATCAGTATTTTTTCTCCTTTTTGTAATTCTGCCAACCAACTGACCGCCTGCCAGGCCGTCAAAAAAGCTTCTGCAATACCTGCACCTTCTTCCCAAGTCAGGGTTGCCGGAAGTGGAACCAAATGATCCTGCGGAACACTGACATACTCCGCATAACCGCCTCCACTCAACAAAGCAAAAACTCGATCTCCCACTTTATGATCTACCACGTCTGATCCTATCGACACAATTTCTCCAGACATTTCCAAACCCAGTATTTCGCTAGCCCCGGGCGGCGGCGGATAAAGACCTCTGCGTTGCAATAAATCGGCTCGATTAAGTGCCGTGGCCTTTACGCGGACTAAGACTTCTTGAGCCTTGATTTCTGGCGAAGGACACTCTCCGAGATAGAGGGTTTCTGCAGCTCCAATAGCATGCTGTAAAATGGCTTTCATCTGATTAAGTTTTTTGTAAATGTAATGATTTATTTTGCATCAAGAAGTGGAGGTGGTTTTTAAAATAGTCATCGCCAAAATATTTCGTATTTTTGACTCAAATACTAGATCTTATGCTCAAAAAAATAGGGAAAACGATAGGATGGATCATTTTAGGCTTAATCACTTTTTTTGGCCTTTATTTTTTATTCATGGTCCTCTTAACCATCATTCCCAGTAATTCGAATTTTAAGGAAGCGGAAAATGGGAAAGAACTCTATATCATTTCGAATGGCGTTCATACCGACCTTTGTTTTGCTGTAGAAAAAGCCAACTTGGACTGGCCCAAAATTTTAAATATAAACCTATTCGAAACTCCGGCAGATCAAGTGAAATATATTTCCATCGGTTGGGGAGATAAAGGTTTTTATTTTGATACACCAAGTTGGGCGGAGCTTTCAGCAAAAACAGCAATTACCGCTGCTTTTTTTCCATCTCCAACCGCCATGCACGTTACTTTACTAAAGGAGGAACCCGTACTTGGAGAACGCATTCGCAAGGTGAAAATCTCTAATCAACAGCTACAAGATATTGAAGAATACATCAGAGGCACTTTTCAACTAAAAACTGGAAATGCAGTTCACATTGATTGTTGTCGCTATGAAGGTTATGATGATAATTTTTACGAGGCCAAAGGTTCCTACCATATGCTGCGAACTTGTAATGTTTGGGCGAATGAGACTTTAAAAGAGGGGGGCATAAAAACGGCTTCTTGGGCTCCTTTTGACAAATGTATTTTATATCACTTTTAGGCAAAGGAAATTTTTTTAAAATCACAAAGGAAACTATGGGATTACCGGAAAGAGGAAGGATACAAAGAATAGCGGTCAAGTTGAAACCAGCAGCAGAACGGATGGTGAAGAAAAGGCATCCTTGGGTTTTCGAAGGAAGTATTGTTAAGCAAAGTGTAGAAGGAAAAGCTGGAGATTTGGTCATCATCTTTGACCAAAAGAAAAATAAATTCCTCGCTTGTGGTTTTTACGATCCCGATTCTCCAATCAAAGTCAAACTACTGCAGTTTCATCAATCCGCAATAATCAATCGCGAGTGGTTTGTCGCAAAGATTGCACAAGCTTATGAGAAGCGTCAAGCTTTACGCGCAACGGATACGAATAGCTATCGTTTTATTTATGGAGAAAATGATGGAATGCCCGGTTTGATCGCAGATGTTTACGATCAAGTTTTGGTTTTAAAATTATACTCAGGAATTTGGTTTCCCTACCTCTCTGAAATTCTACCTGCCTTAGTCGAGACCAGCGCTTGCAAAACAGTGGTGCTGCGATTGAGCAGAAAACTAAGTGAAAAAAGAAAGGCCGGAGACTTGGCTGACGGTGAAGTTATTTTCGGCACTTTGGATCAAGAGGTAGTGATCTTCCGAGAGCATGGCCTCCAATTTGCGGCCAATGTCATCCGCGGACACAAAACAGGTTATTTTTTGGATCATCGGCACAATAGAAAAAAAATTGGAGCCTTATCTAAAGACAAAACCGTTTTGGATGTGTTTGCTTATGCCGGTGGTTTTTCCGTACATGCCTTGGCGGGGGGAGCCACCGCCGTTACCAGTGTCGATATCAGTGGCAATGCGCTTAAAATGGCGCAACAAAATGCCGAACTTAATCCTCATCAGGGCATTCACCATACCAAAGCGGTAGATGCCTTTGTGGAACTAGAAGCAATGGCACGAGCTGGTGAAAACTTTGATGTGG
>CAYQRA010000632.1:0-4444 GCA_964419315.1 uncultured Saprospiraceae bacterium
CATTCTTGCTTTTGAAAAGCAAGTCAAGAGTTTAGGCTATAAAGCAAAAGTAATTCCTACTTCTCATGCCTTCCATTCCTATATGATGGATAGTATATTGGAGGAATTTGAAAAGGAAGTAAGCGGGATAAAAATCAATAAACCTCAAATTTCTTATATCTCCAATGTTACGGGGGAACTTGTTCGCTTTGAGGATATAAAAAAGGCTTCCTATTGGTCTGGTCATATTCGTAGTACCGTTAATTTTGCTAAAGGAATCGATGTCTTATTGGCTAAAGGCCCCGCAGTGTTTATTGAAATAGGGCCAGGAAGAACCTTGTGTAATTTTGCTGGTGAAAGCGATTTATTGACGGACGAGCACTATGTGGCTAGTAGCATTAGACAAAGTAAGCAAAAGGTAGATGACCAAAATTATTTAACCTCGAAATTGGGGGAATTCTGGCAACAAGGCTTGAGTATTTCTTGGGACAATTATTATGAAAAAGAGCAGAGAAAAAGAATTTCCTTGCCAACTTATTCTTTCGAGAAAACAGTCTATACCACTGATGTAAATACACGAGAACTCTTGGCTCGTTTAGACAACAAACATACAAGTTCTTCCGGCAAGAGCATGATTCATGTTCCCTATTGGCGAAAAACCATCAGTCCCAATACTGCGATCGAATTGCAAGAGCAAAAATTGGGATTTTTAGTAATTGCAGGGGAAAATAAATTTGGCAAGATCTTGGGTACTCGCCTAAGATCAAACCAGCAGAATGTAGTCGAAGTTCGTCCTGCGGATTCCTTTACGCAAGTCAATCCACATCTGTTTGAAATAGATCTTGCTGATCCTAATGGATTTGTTAAGCTCTGGGAAGCATTGGAAAAAGAGAAATTTACCGTTGATCATATTTTTTATTGTCCTGTGCTAAAAGAGGGTGGAGAAAACCTGAAATACGATCAATTAACGGAGGATTTAAAAGAGGGTTATTTAGGCTTGTCTTATTTGGCGAAATCTATGGCAGGCCTTAAATCAAGAGGAGAACAGACGATCACCGTAATCGCTAATCAACTCGCGAATGTAGCAGGAGAAGAACAAATTAATCCATTAAAAACAACCATTCTTAGCCCTGCGAGAATTATTCCTCTGGAGTTTAGTAATATAACATGCAAAGTAATTGATATTCCCTATCCTTTGGAAACGGAAGAAACAACCGAGGCTTATCAGAGTAAGATCATTAATGAACTATTTTACAAGACCTCTGATTCCTTTGTTGCTTACCGAAATAATACAAGATGGTTGCCGTCTTTTTATCATTGGGAAGAAAATGAAAAAATTCGCTCTAATACCGAAATCAAAACAGCAGGAGTTTATCTGATTCCTGGTGGATTTGGTGGGATGGGTTTCACCATTGCCAGAGACCTAGTTCGTAAATACCAAGCTAAAGCGATATTGATTTCTCGTTCTGGTTTTCCAGCAAGGAAGGATTGGGAGCAATGGATTTCCAATCATGGAAAAGAAGATAAGACGAGTCAAAAAATTCTGGCCATAGAGGAGGCGGAACAAAGTGGAGGTACCATTGATTTTTATCAGTTGGATTTATCGGATGAAGTGCAGGTGAAGGATTTTAGCCAAGAAATAAACCAAAAATACTCCAGTATAAGTGGATTGATCTGGGCTGCCGGTGTCGTTGATTATGGTGGTATTATTCAAAATAGGAAGCCGGAAGATTTTACCACTTACCTTCGTTCCAAAGTTCACGGAGTACTGCTCTTTAAAAAATACTTCGCTTTTGAAGCGATGGATTTCGTCGCTTTATTTTCTTCTATTGGAAATGTTTTTTATCAAAACAAATTTGGGCAAGTCGCTTATAATGCCGCTAATGAATTTTTGGAAAACTTTGCAGAATCTCTGAGTATACAAACAAGTACGCATGCTTTTGCCATCAATTGGTGTGATTGGTTTGATGTGGGAATGGCTTTTGACGTGATCAAAAAAGACATCAAAACAGCAGATGGCAATTTGGTGAATTCACAAATTGCTCATGGAATTTATCCAAAACAAGGGCTCCATATCTTTTATAAATGTGTACAACACAAATTGACTAGATGTACTATATTTGAAGGAGATATTTTAACGGAGATCACTAGCCTAAAAGCTAAAGTAGTAGCATCAAAAAATGTGCTAAAAGAATCTACTGAATTCATCAAGGATCAAACAGTAGGTACCGTTGAAGAAATTTTAATCAATATATTTGCGGCCTTCTTTGGGAAGAAAAATATAAAACCAAGTGATGATTTTTTCGAGCTTGGAGGGGATTCGCTCAAGGGGATGATCTTGATCGAAAGGATAAATAAATCACTCGGATCAAACTTGACCATCTCTGATATTTATCAAAATACCACTATTGCCCAATTACTGGAAGAAAGCTTGGGGAAAGAATTAAAGGAGGAAAAAAGTGCCATTCCTAAAGCTCCTGCAAAAACACATTATGCCCTCTCTTCGGAACAAAAGCGAATGTATTTTTTACAGCAATTGAATCCGCAAAGTACGGCTTATAATGAAACCAAAATTTTTAGTATCAAAGGCGATCTCGATCCTAAGCGATTGGAAATTATCTTTGAGCAATTGATACAAAGACAGGAAAGCTTTCGTACCTCATTCGTATTTGAAGAAGGGGCGTCTCGGCAAGTGATTCGTAAGGAATTTACATTTAATATAGAATACCTTTCTCTCCTGCAAAATGATCTTCAAAAAACAATTGCTTCCTTCGTTCGGCCTTTCGACTTGGCCAAAGATTTACTGATAAGAGTTGGTCTTATTGAAGTAGCAACAGCAGAATATCTGCTCTTGATGAATACTCATCATATCATTACCGACCTTCATTCTTTACATATTCTAACCCGTGAATTCCTGAGCCTTTATACTGATGCCGAATTGCCTGCCATTGATTTGCAGTATAAAGACTATTCGGAATGGCAGCAAAGTGAGGAACAACAAAAAGAAATTGCCAGACAAAAAGACTTTTGGATAAAGGAATACGAAGACTTGCCTTCTGCCTTAGAATTACCGATAGATTTTGCTAGATCGAAAACAAAGAATTATCCCGCTGCTTTAGTCAATGTTAAGATTGGAACTGAAGAAAGCGAAGCCTTAAAAGCATTGGCAAAAAAAGAAGGCACTTCGATGTTTATGCTTATGTTAAGCATCTATTATCTATTGCTAAATCAATTGAGCAATCAGGAGGATATTATAGTTGGTTCTCCTGTCGCAGGACGCAATCATTCCGACCTAGAAAATGTGATTGGGATGTTTGTAAAAACTTTGGTTCTGAGAGGACGCCCAGAAAGGGCACTGCACTTTCGAGAGTTCTTGGCGCAGGTGAAATCACAAACTCTTGCCTGTTTGGATAACCAAGCTTATCCTTATGAAGAATTGATCGATGCTTTAAGTTTACAAGGAGATACTAGTCGTAATCCACTATTTGATGTCGTATTTTCTTATTCTAGTATAGAAGAATCGGATGTAGAAACTTCTGGTTTAAGCTTTGAAACCTATACTACCCATTTGGCGCATAGAGAATCAAAGTTTGATTTGATTTTATTGATTGGAGAATCAACAGATGGCCTAGACTTAAATTTTGAATATTCAACAGGTCTATTCAAAGCAGAAACGATTAAAAAGTTTGGGGATTATTTTAAGAAGATTGTTTTAGAAGTAGCTGCAAATCCAGAGTTAATCATTGGCGAAATAAAGGTATTGTCAAAAACGGAAGAAGCCTATTTATTGAGTGCGCTCAATAACTCAGAAGTGGCCTATCCGAAGTCAAAAACGGCGGTCGATTTGTTTAGAGAACAAGTGAATCGAACACCCGATCATGTCGCTTTGACTTATGAAGGACAGCAGATGACTTACCAAGAGTTGGATGAAAAGAGTAGTCAATTGGGCGCGCTATTGGTACGCGAAGGGGTTGAAGCCAATGATATCGTGGGCTTGCTGGTAGATCGTTCAGTGGAAACAGTGATTGGGATGTTGGGTATACTCAAAGCAGGTGGAGCTTATATGCCCATTGATGTTGATTACCCACAACAGCGGATTGATTATATGGTGGAAGATAGTGGGACACAACTGGTCGTAAGCCAAGAAAAATGGTATTCAAAGTTAAAGCCCTCTCTTAAAAAAGTCGACTTCGCCGAAGCTGCAAATTTCACTGAAACAACTTTAGGAGAAGAGCGAAGAAATGTCCCTTCCGATTTATGCTACATCATTTATACCTCCGGTACCACTGGAAATCCGAAAGGTGTGATGGTAGAACATCGGAATCTGGTAAGCCTTTTTATGCACGATAAACCTCTGTTTTCGTTTGACTCCACTGATGTGTGGACGATGTTCCACAGTCCTAGTTTTGACTTTAGTGTATGGGAAATATATGGTGCCTTATTTTATGGAGGAAGAGTAGTGATT
>CAYQRA010000633.1:0-3315 GCA_964419315.1 uncultured Saprospiraceae bacterium
TGGGACAAAATGGTTTTCTCGCTTCCTTCGGTGCGGGAGGTTTAGTGCCTGCGCGAATCGAAGCGGCGATTGATAAAATTCAAGCCGCCTTGCCGAATGGCCCTTATGCCTTTAATTTGATTCATAGCCCTAATGAAGTAGCTTTGGAAAGAGATGCAGCGGCTTTGTTTATGCGCAAAGGAGTAAAGGTGATTGAGGCTTCTGCTTTTATGGATTTGACGGTGCATGTGGTTTATTTTCGGGTAGCCGGACTTTCCCAAAATGCAGATGGAAGTGTGCAGATAGATAATAAAATTATTGCCAAAGTATCGAGACTAGAAGTGGGGGCAAAGTTTATGAAGCCCGCTCCAGATAGTATTCTAAACCAATTATTGCAAGAAGGGAAGATTACTCCAAAGCAAGCCGAACTGGCTAAGCGGATTCCCATGGCGGATGACATCACCGTGGAAGCAGATTCGGGCGGTCATACGGATAATCGTTCTTTGGTTTGTTTATTGCCTTCGATGATTGCGCTTCGAGATCAAATTCAGGAAACGTTTCAATATCGCCAAGCAGTGAGAGTAGGAGCGAGTGGAGGGATTTCCACTCCGCAATCGGTGCTTGCAGCTTATTCGATGGGAGCGGCTTACGTACTTACTGGCTCGGTCAATCAATCTTGCCTAGAATCTGGTTCTTCTGATTATGTGCGTAAAGTTTTAGCGCAAGCTGGAATGGCGGATATCATGATGGCTCCGGCTTCGGATATGTTTGAGTTGGGCGTAAAGTTACAGGTTTTGAAAAAAGGAACCTTGTTTGGGATGCGGGCGCAAAAATTATATGACCTTTATTTGGCGCATGATAGTATTGAGGAGCTTTCCGAAAAAGATCGCAGCACTTTAGAGAAAACTATTTTTAAAGATACGCTGGAAAATATCTGGCAACACTGCATCACTTTCTTTGCAGAGCGGGACCCCGAACAAATTACCCGAGCCACGAATAATCCAAAGCGAAAAATGGCTTTGATCTTCAGGTGGTATTTGGGATTGTCTTCTTCTTGGGCGAATAGAGGAGCAAAAGGAAGAGAGTTGGATTATCAAATTTGGTGTGGCCCGGCTATGGGGGCATTCAACCATTGGGTAAAGGGCAGTCGATTTGAAAATTGGGAAAATAGAAAAGTCGCAGAGGTGGCCAAGGAATTGTTGATTGGAGCGGCTTATTTGTATAGAATCCAGTTTTTGGAGATGCAAGGACTAAAATTAAACCCTGTTTTAAAGCAGGTTGTGGTAAAATAGTACTTTTAAAGGGGCTGAAAAGTAGCGAATATTACCCGTTTGTTTTATAGGGAAACCTCGTAAACGTGTTGGGTGCTTTAATTTGATTAGCGAATTTTCGCTAAATTGACGTCTTTTTAATTTTATTTTTTTTATTTAGCGAAAATATAGGCAAAAATTAAACTAATAATTGATTCCTCTCTTTATATTGCAGTCACTTACGCAATATAAAACTGGATTTATGACTCCCTCTGATGCTTCGGTTTTTAAGTACAAGCCCCTGTTATTTTCGATTGCCTACGAGTTTATGGGTAATTTGAAAGACGCAGAAGATGCCGTCCAAGACACTTTCCTACGCTGGTTTGAGCGAGATACTTCTCAAGTTGAAAAGATCAAACCTTATCTAGTCGCCACCTTAAAAAACGTATGCTTTGATTGGTCTAAAAAAACGCAAAAGTTTTGGGATTTTCAACGCGACTTAATGGAAATGGCACCCGCCAAAGAAGATTTCCTGCCCACTTATTTCCTAGAATTTGAAATGGAAAAAGAATTGTCCAAGGCTTATGCTGCAATGACCGGGAAGTTGAATATTTCTGAAAAATCCGTTTTTCTCCTTCGAGAAATTTTTAATTATGATTATGCAGATATTGCCCATATCATCGGCAAAAAAACGGACAACTGTCGTAAGATTTTAGATCGCGCCAAGAAACGCTTGGAGGAAAATACCACTCGCTTCAAGCAAGAAGCCGCTAAAAATTCGCAATCTTTTTTAGATTTTCAACAAGCCGTCAAACACGATAAAGTGAATGAGTTTGTCTTGTCTTTACAAAAGGAAATCCAAGATTCCCAAAAATAAGCTTTCTACCTAATACGCTCCCTACGCGCTCGTTTAGTCCAAACTTTAAACGAAAAAGCCCAGAGGGCTGACACTGTTTGTAGCCCTATTTGTTCAAAAAAGAGAAAAGGGACGCCTGCCTGCGGATTGTAAGTAGTTCCGACACCGAAACACGCAAAACGAGATTAAAACATATAATAGAAACTAACTTGATGCAAATGGTAGTTTCTATTTCGTAATTATTTTTGGTGCACTTGCCCTAGGAAAAAGAATAAGCTCTAATGCTTATCCTAGCAATTTTTTCTAACTTACTTCCTTTTCTACCTAATTCACCAATCTTGAGTATTTCCAATAAATCCAACCTCCGGTATTTTACTTTCCTTTTCTTATTGGCCCTGGTCACAATGGCTTTCTTAGGAATGATTTCTAGTTTTGTCCTAGTCATTTTTTGGTCGACGGCTTTGGCTATCATCTTCTGGGGAACCAATCAGAAAATCACAAAAAAAGTAAGAGGAAAAATTAATTTGGGGGCACTGCTCACGACGGTTTTTATTTTACTAGGCGTCGTCATTCCTTTTGTATTGATTACTATTGCCTTGGTCATTCAAAGTCAAGATCTGTATACGGAAATTCAAGCAGGTAATTTTAAAGCACATCAATTAGCGGATATCATCGTCGATAAAGTTCCTTTTTTAAAAGGTGTTTTGGAAAGATTCCAAATTGATTTTGAATCTATTCGAACCACGATCAATGCTTCCGCTTCTAATTTGGCCGGCACCATTGCGAATCAAATCATCAATTACACCCAAAATATTTTGGGACTCTTTGTCGATTTCTTTATGATGATTTATTTGCTCTTTTTTTTCCTAAGAGATGGAGACCAAATCGTTAAAGCGATTGGCGATGTTTTTCCTTTAGGATCAGAGGTGGAAGAAACACTTTTTTACCGTTTTGCCTCCGTGACCAGAGCGACCTTGCGGGGTACGCTTATCGTAGCGATTATCCAAGGATTTATTGGGGGCGTTCTATTTGCCTTGGTTGGTATTCAGGCCGCTGTTGTCGATGATTTCGGCGTCGGTTGTGCCGCCATCAAAGGCTGGATTGAATTCCCCTGGATAGCCACGGGGGTTACAGCATAGCTGGGTATTACTAATGTTGTAGTTGCAACTGTGATGGGTATGTCCATGGAGCCAGAGCCGAGGTTGAGTTTGACGGATGAAAGGTTCTAGC
>CAYQRA010000633.1:3325-4442 GCA_964419315.1 uncultured Saprospiraceae bacterium
GGGAGGTAGTGCGATTGTCTGGGCGCCAGCAAGTGTTATCTTGTTTATGGAAGGGCATACTGGAAAAGCGATTATTGTGGTCTTGGTGGGGGCTTTGATTATTGGTTTGATTGATAATCTATTGCGTCCTCAGTTAGTCGGTCGAGAAACTCAAATGCCAGATTATTTGATCCTCTTGTCTACTTTGGGAGGGATCGCATGGGTTGGCTTGGCAGGCTTTGTCATTGGTCCAATAATAGCGGCACTTTTTATTACTTGTTGGGAGATCATGGGGAAGGAGACGGAGAAGGCTTAAACCCGCTAAACCTCTTCCTCCAAAATCACAAAGCTAGGATCAAAAGGATCAAAAGCCGCTCGCAGGGTATCAATAAAATGATCGCCATGCTTTAAATAGAAAGGAAGAAAATTTTCTTTTCGTTCTTGCAAACCATTCCCTGGAAACAATTTTTCTTTTACCCCTCGCAATTGATTTAGCGCCACTTCGTGCTTTTGCTTTTCTGCACGATGGATTTTACCAGCCAATTGATCCAATACCTTTTGTTGTTTGGCTTCCTCAGCGGCAATAGATTTGGCCAAAGTAGGATCTATTTTTTGTGCGATTTCTTGATAGTCTGAAAAGATGTTTTTCATCTGTTCTTTCTGAGTAGAAAAGTCCAAAGATTCAATGGCATTTTTTTGAATGAATAATTTGATCAAACTTTCCGTTTCTCCAAATATTTCTTCAATACTCAAGCCTAATTTTTTTCTCTTCTTAGCCATTCCTTTATCAATCCACATTCCCGAATTTCTTCGCAGCAAAACGGGAAAGTTTACTCCAAAATGGGCAAACTGACTTTTGCGCTCCAGCCAATAAGCCAATTCACCGCCACCACCGACATAAGCCAGATTGGGCAAAATGACTTCCTGATAGATGGGGCGCATGACCACATTTGGACTAAAGTGTTCTGGATGTTCTTCCAATTCTTTTTTCATTTCCGCTTCCGAAAAAGTAAGCGAAGTATTTAAAACCTCAAAACGATTATTTTCCCAAACGATGCGTTCTCGAATCTGATCATTGAGGTAAAATAAATTGATGGCTCTCGGGGTCGCCTGCGATTTGTATCCAAGGTCTACCAAT
>CAYQRA010000634.1:0-4438 GCA_964419315.1 uncultured Saprospiraceae bacterium
TTCCTAAAAACAATTTCTTTTTCTTCTCCATCAGTGTCAATGAACTTTTTTTAAAAGCTAATCTTTTCGCAATACTACTTCTCGTATCGCTTCTTGATTGCTTTTTATCTTCTCGGTTACTAAACCGTTAAGTTTTTTTAGTACGCTTAACTTTTTCAAGCGGAGTGCAAAGATACTCATTGCCATCTTATTTACCAAATCTTTTTTGCTTTTTTGAAAGGATTATTTTAGGCGAAATAAAATGATTTTGTGGGAAAAGGAAAGGGCAAATTATCTTCCTTTTTTGAGTGGATAAAAAGACAATTATATCTGTATTCGAGAGAATCGAGATAGATAAAAAAAACGTGCATTTGAAATAAAAAATTATTAAAATTTTTTGAAAGTAGACTCAAGAGATTTTAAACGGAAATAGGTACGTTTTTTTGCTTTGCAATTGTCTTAGTGCTGAGGTTTTGTTTGCTATCTTTTTTTTGTTTGGACCATTCAAAAATAGCAACGATGCTCATGAGCATTAGTAAAGAGTAGATGGAATCTTCAAATGGAACGGAGCCAATCCTAATTCCTAAAAATTCTTCAGGGTGATAAAGTACAATGGGCTCTTTGGTGAATCCTCCGGTGAGTGCTCCGTCTACAAGCATGAACGGAATCCAACTGACAAGGTAGGCTAGATAAAAACGACTTCGATAAGTGTTTTCAAAATTTAAATAATGAAATAAAAGAAAGGAGCCGGTAAGAATAAAAGTCGTTGCGGTATATAATTTTTCCAAATGGTAAAAGCCAAGACCTAGAAGGACAACTGCGGTGCCAATACTAATGATTGTATCAAGTGGTGCCAATACATCTTTTGTTACATAATAATTGAGGCATTCATAAATGAAAATACAAGCAAAAGGAACCGTGATGAAAAATAACCATTCTTCTAATGGGAGTCCTAAGAAACTTGCAGTTAAGTGATAATCGTGATTGAAACCCCAAACGCCCATTTGTGTAAAAATCACATCCCAGACAATAAAGAGACCAGCAATAGTCAAGATCGCAGGAAAGAGCTTTTTCCAGTAAGTGTGAAAATGAACCCGTCGGTCAAAGCTTAAAAGGAGGATTGGGATTATGGTGAATAAATGAATGTATAAGTAGAGATAATTTGTCTCTAACTGAGGGATGAGGGTGAAAGTAGGAACCGTATATTCTAGTCCAATATTGGAGACAGCATCGAAAAACCATAAGCCCGAACAGAATAAAACTGGTAGGACTATGAAAAATAGTATTTTCCAATTGAAAGTGAAAGATCCATTGGCCATTTAGAGTAAATTGAGGCGATGTTTTACAGCAGAACTAAAGAGTAAATACATTTTACGACTATCGTTAACTCTGATTCTTTCTTGTTTGACTCGTGCTGCAGTAGAATGTTTGATTTTCTTGAAAAGATTGATGTAATAACGATATGCTAAAAATACCCCCAAGCGGGCGCCTTCTGGCAGTTGAACGATACCTGTGTAGGCATGGTCAAAATCTGCTTTGATATCTGCTTCAATTCTTTCTTTATCCTCATTGGTGAAATTATTGAAGTCTACCCCAGGGAAATAAACACGGCCTCTTTCCGCAAAATCACTTTTCATATCTCTCAAAAAATTGATCTTTTGAAAAGCCGAACCGAGACTTTGTGCAGGGGCTTTCAAGTGTTCATATCCTTTTTTATGATTGGCGCCAGCACAAAAAACCTTTAGGCACATCAGGCCTACTACTTCTGCCGAGCCATAAATGTACTTTTTATAGAGATTGTCTTGGTATCGGTCAAAATGGAGGTCCATTTCCATACTATCCAAAAAGGCATCTATTAAATCCATTTCGATATTGTACTCTTTCACTACTGCTTGGAAAGAATGCAAAATGGGATTTAAGCTAATGCCCCTCTCGATGGCCTCATAAGTATCTCTCCTAAATTGTTGGAGTAAGTGATCTTTAGGGAAGTTGTGAAAGGTATCTACAATTTCATCAGCAAAACGAACAAAACCGTAAATGCTATAGACTGGAGCACGGTATTTTTTATCAAATACTCGGATTCCTAGAGAAAAAGAAGTGCTGTAGCGCTTGGTCACTAATTGACTGCACTCAACGCAGGTTTTATCATATAGCTTCATCATGGTTTTGGTTTTTTGTAGTGAATAATATTTATACGAGTTTATGAGCCTTTCGGATTTCACTAGCCACAACTTGGCCAGAAATCAAAGAAGGAGGGACTCCAGGGCCAGGGGTTGTCAATTGACCCGTATAGTATAGATTAGCTACTTTTTTACTTTTTAATTTCGGTTTCAAAAAGGCGGTTTGCAAGAGAGTATTAGCTAAGCCATATGCATTGCCTTTGAAGGCATGATAATCTTTTTTGAAATCGCGATGTGCAAAAGAACGTTTGTAAATGACGGCATCTCGGATGTTTTCTCCCGTGAATTTTTCAAGTCGTTCCATTACAATATGATAATATTTTTCTCGCAAAGCTTCCGTATCCTCCAAGTCTGGAGCAAGGGGAATCAACACAAATACATTTTCACATCCTTCTGGTGCTACGGTGTCGTCTGTCTTGGAACTACAACATACATAAAATAATGGTTTACTAGGCCATTTGGGATCTTCATAAATTTCGACCGCATGCAAGTCAAAATCTTCGTCAAAGAAAAGATTGTGGTGTTGAAGCTGATCAATTTTCTTGTTGACACCAAGATAAAAAAGTAAAGATGAAGGAGCCATTGTCCGTTTATCCCAGTATTGGCTACTGTATCTGCGGTGCTCGGGTTGCAATAAGTGCTGTTCGATATGGTGGTAATCGGCTCCGCCGATGACAATATCTGCTTCGTATTCTTGATCTTGTGTAATGACTTTTGTAGCATGTCCATTGGGGACATAAATTTGCTTAACTTCTTGGTTGGACAAAATTTTCACGCCCATTTCCTCGGCTAAAGCTACCATTCCCTCAATAATCTTGTGCATTCCTCCTTTGGGATACCAAGTTCCTAATGCCATGTCGGCGTAGTTCATTAGGCTGTAAAGTGCTGGAGTATTGCTAGGGGTTGCTCCCAAGAAAAGAACAGGAAATTCTAATAATTGAACCAGTTTTGGGTTTTTAAAAAGACTCTTGACATGATTCGACATCGACTGAAACATTTGGAGTCGAAACAAGCTTTTGACAACTCTCAAATCTGCAAATTCAAGGATGGAATGCCCTGGTTTTTGCACAAATTCCTTCATGCCAACTTCATACTTATATTGAGCTTCCGAAAGAAATTTTTTCAGTTTTTTACCACTTCCGGTTTCGTATTTTTCAAACATCTCATAAAGGGCATCAAGCCCCGCAGGAACATCCATGACGTCGTTTTCTCCAAAGAAAATAGAGTAGGAAGGATCCAGTCGAACCAAGTCATAATAGTCGGAAGTCTTCTTGCCAAACAAAGAAAAATATTCATCGAATACTTCGGGCATCCAATACCAACTTGGTCCCATGTCAAAGGTAAATCCTTCTGCTTCAAACTTTCTTGCTCTTCCTCCGGTGATCTTATTTTTTTCCAAGAGCGTTACAGAATAACCATCTCTGGCCAAGCAAGTAGCAGCGGATAATCCGGCAAATCCAGAACCAATAACGATTACTTTTTGAGACACTCTTCTATTTTTAGTTAACGATGTTTTTAGAACGGGAAGAAAACAGGCTAATTAGCATTTTGTTTAAGCAAAGCTTATACGGAAACGAAAAAAAGCAGATGCATGGATAAAATAAAAATGGATGTTTTTATTTAATGAGCCGCTTTCCATGCGTTAAAACCACCCTTTAAATCATAGACTTCTTGGAAGCCAAGTTTGGTTAAAAGTTTCGCGGTTTTACCGCTTCGACCTCCACTTTTGCAGTAAATATAGGTAGCGGTTTCGGGGTTTAAGCTTTTTATTTTTTCTTCGAAATCTGCATCGTAAAAATTATAATTAATAGCTCCCTCTATACTTCCTTTTGCTACTTCCTCTGGTGTTCTGACATCAATCAGTTGAATGTTAGTAGAAGTCTTAATGCCTTTTTCAAAATCTGCAACAGCGATAACTTTACTGGTATTCGTAGTGCTAGAATTGCTAGTGTTTTGTTGGGTGGAGGATTGACAGGCGATAAAAGAAGTAAGGATAAAAAAAAGAAAAATGGATAAAACAAGACTGGAGTTCTTCATAGGGAAGGTGATGTGTAGGTGAAATAAAAGCCAATGTAGCAAAAAAAAATCCCCAACCTGCAAGCAGATTGGGGAAATGTTTTTCTTTGAAGAGAATAGTTTATTTACCTCCGTCGAGTTGGTCTTGCCATTCTTTCAATTTGTCCCACTCTCCAGCGGCAGCCAATTTGGCTTGCTCTGGCCAAGTCGTAGGATCGTGCATTTTATATCTATTACCTGCTTCTGCAAGTATTTCGCGGATG
>CAYQRA010000635.1:0-4437 GCA_964419315.1 uncultured Saprospiraceae bacterium
AATCAGGCCGTCAAAAATCAACAGTATGAAAAAGCTGCTGACCTAAGAGATGATGAATCCAAATTGGTACGCCAACTAGAATTCGCAAAACTCGAATGGGAAGAAGAAGCAAAGACCAAACGCTATCCAGTCAATGAAGAGGATATCGCGGAAGTCGTTTCTATGATGACTGGAATTCCTGTAAGCAGAGTTGGCCAAAGTGAAAGCAATAAGTTGGTCAACATGAACCAAGATCTCAAAGGTGCGGTCATTGGCCAAGATGAAGCCATTCTAAAAATCACCAAGGCGATCCAAAGAAATCGTGTTGGCTTGAAAGATCCTAGCAAACCAATTGGTTCGTTTATTTTCCTTGGACCTACTGGGGTTGGAAAAACGGAATTGGCAAAAGCATTGGCTCGCTATATTTTCGACTCTGACGATGCGCTGATTCGCATCGATATGAGTGAGTATATGGAAAAATTCTCTGTTAGTCGATTGATCGGAGCACCTCCGGGATATGTCGGTTATGAAGAGGGCGGTCAATTGACCGAAAGAGTGAGACGCAAGCCTTATTCTGTGATCCTCTTGGACGAAATCGAAAAAGCGCATCCAGATGTTTACAACATCTTATTGCAAGTACTCGATGATGGCCAATTGACAGATGGTTTGGGCCGTAAGGTAGATTTCAAAAACTCTATGATCATCATGACTTCGAATATCGGAGTACGACAGTTGAAAGACTTTGGTCAGGGTGTTGGTTTTGCCACCAAATCTAGAGAAGAGAAAAAAGAAGAATATTCTAAGAGTATTATTTCTAATGCGCTCAAACGTACCTTCTCTCCAGAGTTTTTAAATCGTATTGATGACGTCGTGATTTTCAATAGTCTAGAACAAGATCATATTTCTCAGATTATTGATATTTCTTTGAAAGACTTACACAAACGTTTGGAAGGCATGGGCTATGCGCTTGTACTTTCAGATGAAGCGAAAAAGTTTGTCGCAGAGAAAGGATTTGATCCTCAGTTTGGAGCTCGTCCACTTCACCGCGCCATCCAAAAATACATTGAAGATCCACTCGCAGAATTTATTCTCAATGAGAATCCTAGCGAAGGAAGTTCCTTTGATGCCGTAATGAATGAAGCCAGTGATGGTTTAGTCATCACCCTTGGCGAATCGGTCAACACAGATGTAAAAGAAGAGTAATACTTCTTTTTGAAAAATAAAACGAAGGCGTCCATTCCATGAATGGATGCCTTTTTTTGTTAGAGCAAAATGGTCAGAACCGGAAGTGTTTGAGGTCGGAGACTTCAACGTTGATCCAACTACGACTTGTAAGTCGTAACGAATAGCTTATTTTTTGTTGACAACATCCAAATCCAAGCAGTAGCACAAGTAATCTTAAAGAAAAAATATACCTCCATCATTTTACACTTGCATATACAAGTATAAAATAGTACCTTATACGTATCAAAAGTAAAAACATCATACCGACCCCTCACTTTGATCAGATCAATCCAATGACTTGCGTCAATGCAAAAATCCGTAAGCTTCATCGCCTGATTAATGCAGCGTATATGGATGCCTACAAACCTTATGGTTTGAAAGGAAGCATGGTTTCTATCCTTTTTATCATCGGCAAAAAGAAAGGCATTGGCCAAAAAGCCATCGCCGAGATTTTAATCTTAGATCAATCTACAATAAGTAGAGATCTGAAAGTATTGGTAAAAAAGGGATGGATTGTGATCTCCAAGGGAACAGATCCCAGAAAATCAGAATTGGCCTTGACCAAAGAAGGATGTTTACTCTTGGAAGAAATCTCGCCCCTATGGCATGAATTGCATGTAAAAGTGGAAGCCATTTTGGGTTCTTTTAATATTCAGCACATCGACAATATCACCAATGCAATACGCTCCAATATGGAGGACTTAAGTTCCTAGATAAGACAGGCGATATATTGAAGGTATCACCTTTCTTTTGGGTTAAAAATTTTAAATCTATACTTGTACATACAAGTTAAAATCAAATTTATGATCAATGAAATAATGCCCAGTTATGTTGCCCTTATTTTTGGAGCCACCACTTTGCTGACGCTCCTCTTATTTTATCTGGCTATTCAAAAAGCTATTGGGGCTGCCAAAGCTAAGCAAATTGGTTTGGGTCTGGTCGCTTGGTTGGTGCTACAAATGTTACTAAGTATCAATTTGATTTACCTCGATACCATTGGAAACATGCCGCCGCTTTTTCCTTTGACTGGTTTTTTGCCTTTGTTGTTGCTAATGATTTTTTTGTTTAGCTCTAATGCTGGTAAAATATTTATAGACCGTTTGCCTTTGTTCGATCTGACCCTACTAAGCGTGGTTCGCATTCCGGTAGAAATCGTCTTGTGGCTTTTATTTGTTTACCATACCATTCCGGAGGCCATGACTTTTGAGGGAAGAAATTTTGATATCCTTGCTGGGATTACAGCGCCTCTAATTGCTTATTTTGGATTTAAAAATGGAACGATCAATCGTCAATTGCTCTTAGGTTGGAATATCATCGGGCTGCTACTTCTTTTGAATATCATTTTCCATGCGGTCCTTTCTTTTCCCTCTTTTATGCAGCAAATGGCATTTGACCAACCCAATGTAGGTTTGTTGTATTTTCCTTTTATCTGGTTGCCTTCATTTGTGGCTCCGGTGGTTTTGTTTGGTCATTTGGCGAGTATTCGGCAGTTGTGGAAGAATAACTAATTTTAAAACCAGAAAACTAGAACTATAATCTCTCGCACCGCTCAAAGCTGCATGACAGATGGTACCTAAGAATAAGCTCCTCTTTTATTCCTTAATCCACCTACTTCAATATTGTCTCGTGTTTTGTCTGTTCTTTTTCATATTATCGAACAAAAAATTTCCTATCCAGCACTAAAAAGCCCATATTTGTTAGAAGTTCCTTAAAATTGGACAACATTTGAACTAAAATAGAGTACAAGACCTTATAGATAGTACTTATTCAATTTATTTTTAATTAAATCAACATCATTTGGCAAGAGGAAGAAAACCAAAAAATTTCCAGCGATCGGCCCCTCAGCCCCGCTTTCGAATCAATCAATTTATCAGAGTACCCAGAATTCGTCTGGTTGGCGATAACCTTGACGAAGTCAGCAGAGTAGCTGGCCGAGAAGTTACCGCAGAAGTATACCCTACCCAACAAGTACGAGATTGGGCAGATAAACTGGAATTGGACCTCGTAGAAATTTCCCCTAAAGCAAATCCACCTGTTTGTAGAATCATCGACTACAAGAAATTCCTATATCAAAAGAAAAAGAAAGACAAGGAAATCAAAGCTAAGGCGGTAAAAACGGTGATCAAAGAAATTCGCTTTGGTCCAAATACCGATGACCATGACTTTGAATTCAAACTTCGCCATGCCCAAAAGTTTCTAAAGGAAGGCTCTAAGGTCAAAGCTTATGTCCACTTTCGTGGACGGACGATTGTCTTTAAAGAGCGGGGAGAGTTGCTTTTACTCAAGTTCTTAAAGGAATTGGAGGAAGTAGGATCCGCAGAAGCCTTACCCAAAATGGAAGGTCGACGGATGATCGTGGTCATTGCGCCACTGAAAACAGCGCAGAAAAAGAAGAAAAAACCAAGCCGGTCGGACGATTAATCGCTCGAAATGCTTTAAGATATAAAATCAAGAGGCTGCTTTCTTTGGGAAAGTGGCCTCTTTTTTTAAAAATACTTAGAATTTTGGGTGCAAAAAGCTTGATTCTAAAGCACTTTGAGTAGTTTCTACTCTTCCTTTTCAACGAAAGCTTTTCTCTCCAATTAAACCCTAAAAATCTTTGCCTCTCCAAGGGATTTTTCCTATCTTTGCACACTCTTTTCAAAATCTTGAGTTCTTATTGAACTAAAAATTGGTGAAAAGAAATTTTATCATCCATATTAAATCTTAGGACAATGCCTAAAATGAAAACTCATTCCAGTGCCAAGAAAAGATTCAAAGTAACTGGAAGCGGCAAAATCAAAAGAGGTCATGCTTATACGTCGCACATGATGCGTAATAAAAGTAAAAAGCAGAAATTAGCCCTTCGTGGCACCGGCCTTGTAAGTACTGCCGACGAAAAAAGAATCAAGCAATTACTTTGCTTGCGCTAAATCAACTTATTATTTTTTAACGAGGATACAGGTCATAAGTATTCCATTTGAGAATCTCTGTATCGCACTAAATTCAAAATCATATGCCTAGATCAGTAAACGCTGTTGCGTCCAGAAGAAGGAGAAAGAAAATTCTAAAAATGGCCAGAGGGTACTTCGGTGCTCGTTCTAAGGTCTACACAGTAGCCAAGAATGCCGTTGACAAAGGATTGAGTTACGCTTATCGTGACCGTCGTAATAAAAAGCGTGCTTTCCGTCGTCTTTGGATTGCTCGTATCAATGCAGCCGCTCGCTTGAATGGTACGACTTATTCTAAATTGAT
>CAYQRA010000636.1:0-4432 GCA_964419315.1 uncultured Saprospiraceae bacterium
GAGTATTGAAAATTGGTTACTGGATATTCTCCGTGTTAAAAAAATAACCAATATCCAGTACTCAGTATCCAATACTCATTGGAACGAGCTATCGCGGATTGCGGTTTCTTCCCTTTTTTCTATCAATTTTACCCCCACGTCTGTTTAGTCCCATTGTTTATTGAGTATTGAAAATTGGTTACTGGATATTCTCCGTGTTAAAAAAATAACCAATATCTAGTACTCATTGGAGCGAGCTATCGCGGATTGTGAAGTCCTTATATTTTCCTCCCATCAAAAGAGGAAGCAAAGATTCTTTCTCTTAAAGAAGACCTCAAAAAATTGCTGCCTTTATTTCCATCAAATTAGCAAGAAAGACCTAAATTCGCCCTATGTATTTATTGGCGGAAATAATATTTTGGGGCAGTATGTTGGGATTGGTACATACCTATCTTTTGTATCCGCTGATTATGAAAATCCTATCTCGCGGAAAAACACCCAATCAAGAAGTCTATCAGCAAGGAGAAGATTGGCCCTATGTGTCCGTCATCATGTCGGTGTATAATGAGGAATTGGTGATTGCCGAAAAATTAGAAAGCCTAGCTAAAGTGGATTATCCTGCTCAGCAACTACAAATATTTATTGGTTCAGATTGTTCTTCGGATAAGACCAATGCCTTGGTACAGGCTTTTGCCGACCGATATCCCCATTTCCATTTTTTTCCTTTTGCTCAAAGACGTGGCAAACCCATCGTAGTGAATGATTTGGTGAAAAGTGCGCAGCAAAAGAAGACCTTGGGCAATGATCATCTTTTTCTTTTTACAGATGCGAGTGTGATTTTAGAGCAAGATACCTTGCTGCAATTGGTTCAACATTTTAAGAATCCAGCTATTTTCTTGGTAGATGCTAATATGCAAAGTAGGGGAGTCAAAAAAGAAGGCATTAGCCGTTCGGAGCGCCAGTATGTGAATAGAGAAGTCTATCTAAAACAGATGGAAAGTTTGGCTTGGGGTAAAATGATTGGCCCATTCGGCGGATGCTATACCCTGCGTTCTAGTTATTATGAACCAGTGCCCTCTGGATATTTGGTCGATGACTTTTACATAACCATGAAAGCATACGAAAAAGGAGGTTTGGCGATCAATGAATTAAATGCTTATTGTTATGAAGGTCTTTCTCATGATATCAGAGAAGAGTATCGTCGGAAAGCTCGTATTTCTGCTGGGAATTTTAAAAATTTAGCCACATTCAAGCATTTACTTTGGCCTCCTTGGAAAAGTTTGGCTTTTGGCTTTTTATCCCACAAGGTTTTGCGATGGTTCGGCCCCTTTTTTATTATCTTCGCGGTATTGACCAGTACCTTTTTATCACTTCATGGCAACCTAATGTATCTTGCTTTGTTGTCTTTATTAGCGATCTGGTTGATCTTGATTCCAATATTGGATACCCTATTGAGAAAACTTGGAGTGAATATTTTACTTTTTCGAAATATCACTTATTTTAATAAAATGAACATGGCCCTTTTGGAAGGGTTTTTTACTTATCTAAAAGGAGTACAAAGCAATGTCTGGCAACCACCAAAACGTAATGGATAATATCACACTGAATACCATAGAAGAAGCTATTGAGGATATCAAAGCAGGGAAAGTCATCATCGTTGTAGATGATGAAGATCGAGAAAATGAAGGAGATTTTGTATGCGCTGCCGAGTGCATCACTCCTGAGATTATTAATTTTATGGCTACCCACGGTCGTGGCCTAATCTGTACGCCTCTCGAAGAACAAAGAGCCGATGAATTGGATTTGCCAATGATGGTCAATACCAATACAGCTTTGCATGAAACGGCATTTACCGTATCCATTGACCTGATTGGTCAGGGTTGTACGACGGGGATCTCTGCTCATGATCGTGCTACTGGCATTCGCGCTTTGATCGATCCCAAAACCAAGAGTTCTGATTTGGCACGCCCAGGGCATATTTTCCCGCTCCGTGCCAAAACTGGTGGGGTTTTAAGAAGAACTGGCCATACGGAAGCAACCATTGATTTGGCTCAAATGTCAGGCTTTTATCCTGCCGGGGTTTTGGTAGAAATACTAAACGAAGATGGAACGATGGCTCGACTTCCTCAGTTGGTGGAGATTGCCGAAAAACATCAACTCAAAATAATATCCATCAAAGACCTCGTTGCTTACCGCATGCAAAATGAGCGGATCATCAAGCGCGAAATTAGTGTCGATATGGATACGCCCTTTGGAACTTTCGAAGTGATTGCCTATTCTGAAACCGCTACAGGTGATACTCATTTGGCGGTCAAAAAAGGAAATTGGGAAGAAGACGAACCGATTCTAGTAAGAGTCCATTCTTCTACCGAGGCCAATGATATTTTTGGAATGTTATTCAAAGGATATGGAACCATACTACACAAAGCCATGAACCGGATTTCAGAAGAGGGAAAAGGCTTGTTCTTGTTTATGCGTCAAAGTGAAAAAGAAGGATCTATTGTATCCAAATTGAAAGAATATCAAGATCGAAAAAATGGGGTCGTTCTAGAAAAACCAACCCTCACCGAGGGCATGGAGAGTGCCGAGCAAAGAGATTATGGCGTTGGCGCTCAAATCCTAAGAGACTTAGGAATTTCTAAAATGCGATTGATGACCAACAGTACGCGTCGCCGAATTGGCTTAGATGGCTATGGTTTGGAAATAGTAGAGAAGGTAGAGTTATAATTCTCTTAAACCACCTTATGCGCTACGAAAGGAAATATAAAAATGAAAATTTAAGTTTGGCGATGACGCATCAGTCTATCCGAAGCCATCCTGCGGGGCTGCGCAAAATATTTCCCGACCGACAAATCAATAATATTTATTTTGATACCCCAGGACTTACGGCTTACCATGAGAATGTAGTCGGAGTAGCTTCTCGCAAAAAATTCCGAGTGCGATGGTATGGTTCCGAAAAAGAGGCAATACAAAACCCTCATCTGGAAATCAAAATCAAAGACAATGAATTGGGCTTTAAAAAAACATTTCCAGTAGCTCCTTTCTCTTGGACTTCCTTAACTGCCCTCCAAAAAGAAGTCGCTAGCAAAAGCGAAAGCTATGCGGTCTTAAACCCGGTTTTGGTCAATGCTTATCTCCGATCCTATTATGGTACGCCAGATGGTAAATTTAGAATCACCTTAGATTCTAATTTGCGGTATTTTCCGCTTTTAGGAGCACGTCGCTTTACGCGTTTTAATATTCTTGATCAAGGGGTAATTGTGGAATTGAAATACGAGGAGGAATGGGAAAATCAAGTAGACCGCATTCGCCAGTTTTTGCCTTTTCGGCAAACAAAAAGCTCTAAGTATGTAACCGGGATGAACAGTTCTGGTATAATGGTATAAGTTGGAGAGCTTCCTTTTTGGCTGATCCTGTAAATATTCTCCTATTCTTGATAACTCGATTTGATAGGAGGGCTCTTAAACAGAGTGAATTATGGTGGGTGAAAAATGATGGAATGGTAAAAACCATAAATAGTAAAAAAATCAGGGTGGTAGTAAAAAACTACGACCCTGATTTGATTTAATCCAAAGATTATATTTTTCTAAAAACTAGGACACAAGACCGAGTCATCATTTTCATAATCTCCCAAGTAGGTAATGGAAAATTCTATGGAACCTTGTCCCTGTTGGTATCGACTTAGGTCTTCCAAATTGGCATCATAAGACAAACCAAAAAGTACACTACCCAATTCTAAACCTAACATCAAAACTGCCGCATCTACTCGCATGGCATTGCCTTCATCGATAACCGGGCGTGCCCATGCGCCTACTTGTAGGGCATTACCATTATAATTATTGAGTGCGATTCTTACATTACTTCCGGCATTGAGTCGGGTATGAGGGCCTTGGATACTCAATAGCGCACGCGGGATAATAGAGACTCGATCAGAGACAGGGAGAGAGGCGCTTAATTGTGCAGAGTATTTGATAAAGAGTGGACTATTGGCTTGGATAACTAGAGCGTCTTTATCAAAGTAAAAAGACAATTGCGGTCGGAAAATATGATGGATAGCTACTCCTGCGAAAAGCGTGGTTTTCTTTTTTGGGGAATAGGTATAATTGATTCCTGCATTGAGATCAAAGTAGGCAAAATTATTGCCGGGTAGATTTTCTAGCGAAACGCCCTCGTAAGCATCAAAATTATTAAACTGATCTTGGAAGGTCAGCGACTCATAATTGATATTTCGCTGAGCCAGTGCCATTTGAAAACCTGCGGAAAGAAATTGTTTACTATTATAATCCAGCCCTTTGTGGTAAGCTCCAGAAAAAGCAATTTGATTGGTAGAAAAATCAACCCCACTCACTTTGTCGCTAAAAAACTGCAAACCAATTCCCACGGCATCTTTGTATCTAGAGCTAGCCGAAACATCAAAGCGGACATCCAAATTGGCAGCATAGGTCACATAAGG
>CAYQRA010000637.1:0-4429 GCA_964419315.1 uncultured Saprospiraceae bacterium
CAGGAGACCTACACTTAGGTCCGCGTATTACCTGCAGGTAATAGCGAACAATCGGTTTTTTATATTTTTAGGGACTGTGTTTTCTAAGAGAAAAAAGATGTGGGGTATCAATAGACCTTCCAGATAGCTCCTAATTTGGTTTAGTATTCTCCAAACCTTTATTAATTTGATGACATTCCGTTTTGAGCTACGCAACAGATGGTGTCTAAGGTTTGTGCTGAGCTTGTCGAAATAATAACCTAAATTGACCAGTAGTATTAAGAGCGTTCTATAAAGAAATAATTCCTTGCTCTATTGCGATGCGCACCGCTTCTGTCCGATTGTGAGCATGGAGTTTGGAAAGGATGGAACTGACGTGGAATTTTACGGTGCGTTCAGAGATAAACAAGGTTTGGGCGATGTAAGCATTGGTGTCGCCTTTGGCGAGAACTCGCAAGACTTCTAGTTCTCGAGGAGATAATTTTTCAACTTTATCGTTGAGGTGGTTTAGAAGTTTTTGGGCAATCAATGGCTGGAGTAAAGAAGCTCCTTGATAAACGACGCGAATGGCATTGAAGATATCATTGCGAGAAGCTCCTTTGAGAAGATAGCCTTTCGCCCCCGCACGGATGGCACTAAGAATTCTTTCATCGGTATCAAAAACAGTAAAGACGATAACGTGGACTGGAATCTTTTTTTGCTGTATTTCTTGAATCACGGCTACACCATCTTTATTGGGCATTCCAAGATCGAGGAAAAGAATATCGGGCGCCAAATCTGCGAGTTGCGCTAATACTTCTAGACCATCATTGGCTTCGCCAACAATGAGAAAATCATCCTGCGTTTCCAATACACTACGAAGTCCATCCCGAACGATGGGATGATCATCCGCTAAAAATATTTTGATTTTATCCTTCATTGGGCGTTGTTTCCAGAACGGTGACCGTGATTTGGGTTCCTGCTCCGGGGCTAGATTGTACGGCTATTCCACTGTGAATTAATTTTGCTCTTTCGTTGATGCTGATTAGGCCAAAGCCATCTTGCTCTTTTTGAAAATCAAAACCAATCCCATTATCCTCGATTCGTAAAACTACAGAATCGTTTTGGTAATGTAGGGAGACCCGTACCTTTTTTGCATGGGCATGTTGGCGAATATTATTAATGGCTTCTTGAGTGATTCGGTATAAAGCCATTTCTACCCTTTGCGCTAAACGCCGATATTTTCCGAGGACTTCAAAGTCTACCTTTAAGTTTTTTGTATTTCTGAGATCTTCAACCAGTAGTTCTATGGCGGTAGATAGATTGCCTTGTTCCAAAGGAGAGGCACGGAGATCGAGTACCGAACGACGAGCTTCCTCCAAGCTGTTGCGGGTGAGGTTTAAAGTTTTTTGTACCTGATCTTGCAGGCGCGCTTTGGGAACTTCTTTCTCCAATAAAACTTCCATGCTTTCTAATCTTAAACTGATGGCAGCTAGACTTTGCGCCAAGGTATCGTGAATCTCTCTTGCTAGTCTATTCCGTTCTTCTATGATCCCAGATTGACGACTATTGGCAAATAGTCGCGCGCGGGCAATGGCAATGCCAAGCATATCTCCGATGGTGTATAGGAGTTGGAGTTTGCTATCTGAAAGCTCTTGAGAATCGGAACTTAGTACATTGAGGATCCCCAGTTTTTCTTGTTGCGAAGAAAGCGGGATGCTGGCATGATAGCGCAAGCCGCTCGTTCCTTCTTGTAAATCTTCTAACCGAGTACAAGTGATTTCACTGATGTTGGCAGCATTTTCTAATTTGCCAGTTAAGTATTTTTTGATACAATAGCAGCTACCAGAAAGTAGTTCTGGACGCTCAGAGAAAATAGGAGGAAGTTGGTGCGAAGCTGCGAGGTAAGCGGTTTTAGATGCGGGGTTGAATAACCAAATCCAACCCGTTTTGAGTTGTAAAAATTCAATAGATTTCTCCAATGCCTGGTCTAAAGCTTTTTCTAAACTCAATTCTTTATTGAGTCCCTGAGCTATTGAATTGAGGATGGCTAGCTCATTATTGTTTTTTTGAAGTTGTTGAAGATTCATAAATGCGCTTAATGGACCGTCTGACAAAAAAAAAGGCTTAAAGGTAAAATAAATATAATAAAAAATTGTTATATTACTATTGGTTGGATTTCTCGAAGAAAAAAATTCCACGATTACCTGCGCTTAGCTTGTGATGGAGTGGGATAGGTTTTGAGAGGCCTTCCGAAGCACTTACTTCTTTAGGTCATCAGTCGATGGCCGTGTTCGCAATGGAATATTTAGGCAGCTCCTTGAGCTAGGCTAGATTTCTTCTTGAAAGCTCAAATTCCCACCTACTTTACTAAATCCGAAATAATCCCCTTGCTGATTATTTGCATTTTTTGATTTTGGCAAGGATCAAAACCGTTTTTTTTATTGTTGTGTAGAATGCCAAACCTAGCACTGAGAAAATGCCCATAACGCGACTAAAGGAATGACGGTATGGATCTTAGGATCGATCCGTTGTTCCTTACAAGTTGTATTAGTAGAAAAGTATTTGGAAGTGATTTTAGAGTAGTATTTTAGATTTAGACCTCTTCGTTTTTTCTCATTTTCATTAATAAGTCATTGAGCGTCTGTGCTTCTTCTTCCGAAAGGTCGGAGAGGGTTCTTTTGAACTCATCCATTGAGTTGTCAAGAGTGGTTAGCAGATCCAAGCCTTTTTGAGTAATACAGACTCGATTGGCTCTTTTATCAATCGAACAAGCACATTTAGAAACGAATTCTTTTTTGGATAGTCGATCAATGAGTCGAGAAGCGTCAGACATCCGGTCGATCATTCGATCTCGAACTTCCAAGATCGTTAGTCCTGCTCCTTTTTGGCCACGAAGTATCCGTAAGATATTGAACTGCTTAGGAGTAATGCCATAGGGGGAAAGCATTTCTTTTGCCCGCTTGTCAAGCCAACTGCAAGAAAGTCTGACATTGATGTGGAGTTGATGCCAAATGTCATATTTGTCGGTCTGTAATTCCTGCTCAATACTCATGATACCCAAATTTTGATTGTCTTGATTGGTAAACTATCCAGAATGAAATTGTTGTTTTAACGAAGCTTTCTACAGCAGAAGTTGTTTGAGAACAGCTTCGAGTAGTAAAATTAGACAGAAAACCGCATCGTATGTTTAAACGCGGATTTTTCTATTTGGTTTAAATATTTATAAAAAAAACAAGTGATTTTACTATACCCCGAGCTCCTATTCCCAGAGAATAGGAAGGAAAGGATCGGCGTTTAAGCCAAACGCTTCTAAACTAGCGGCTCCTTTCAAATCTCCTATATCCAATTCAATTTTAGGGCCTTTGTGCATTTGTGCGATGCGCGCACCAGTCGGTAATTCTGCCCAATCTTCCCAAGTAAATTCCATCCCACCAACGGGAATGATTTTTACCCACATTTTATAGCTCTTGGGTTTGCCCTCTTCATCCAGCTCCCAAAGGTAGGAATCGCCGGGAGTGACTCCTCCAGAGGCATAGGTAACCATCAAGGCATCTTGACCATCAGCTGTTTTTACAATGCTTCGATTTGTGCCGGGATCCATACATTTTGCAGGAGCATTGAGCCAGAAAGAATCATTGCACCAATATTCCCATGCTTTTTGTACGATTTTTTGAGCTTTATCTCCTTCGAGTTCCTGTTGGGCTTTCCATACTTTTCCTTTGACTTTGTTGATATCGAGCAATACTTCATAATCATCCCAAGTAACTTTGGTCAAGTGTCGTTTTTTGTCCCAAAGGAAAGTATGTACTCCCTTAAAAGTCCATTGTACAATTTGAGTACTGTCCCAGCCCGGTTTGTCGATGGCTTTGAGCATTTTTAGAGCAAGGGCTTCCGCCGCAGGGCCGCTTTGTCCCGTTGGTTTTTTTTCATTAAAAGACAAATAAGCGGAAAGGGCAAGAAATATTAATAGGACAAAAAAGCCGCCTAGCCATTTGAGCCATCGTGGGAATGTTTTTTTCTTGGTCATTTTTCTGAATTTTGATAAAACTTGGGATGAAAAAACCTAGTCGGTTTTGCTTTGGATCAGATTGTTTTGAAAAAGAGTTTTATTTTTTACCGTATTTTGCCTCTTTTTTAATTCCTATTGGGGAATAATAGGCATTATAATTGGATTTAAGAAAGGGTTAAGTTAAGTATTTTGTCCTAGATATTAGTAGAAACTCAAGTGCTTGGGCAAAAATAGGTTTAAGAAAATGATCGAGCCTACCTGCCAGCAAAGGCAGCTATATCTAACGAAGTATGATGAAAAAAGAGACCATCATTACTTGATAGTTTATTATTCTCTAAGTACTTAACTTCCTAGTTCTTTATATCTTTGCAGGAGCAAATCCCTATTTTGAATTTTGACGGGAAAATCCCGAAAACTGAATTGAACATGTACAAAGGAAAGAAAGTAATCGTTGTGCTA
>CAYQRA010000638.1:0-4415 GCA_964419315.1 uncultured Saprospiraceae bacterium
CTACCACCATATTCATAGGACATTCAATCGTTGGCGGATCGTTTGCTATGGTAAAGGTTTTCATACAAGTCACAGAGGTACCTACAAAACAAGGAGAAGTAGCTTCATAAGTATAAGTATAAGTTGTTCCAGGACAATCAGGATCACCGACTATTACTGGTCCCGATACGGTAATCACAGGTATGATATCACAATTTGCATCAGCAGTTGCATCCGAAGGATCAACCATGATATCAGCAGCACATTCTATATCCTCATCCGCAGGACAACTGATGGATAAAAAACTACTACTAATCGTAAAAACTTGATCGCAGGAAGCCATACGGTTACAAGCATCGGTAACGGTGTAAGTGTAAGTATAAGTCGTTCCAGTACAATTTGGGGTACCATCAATGACAGGCCCAGAAAGCGAAACATCTGGTGTTCCACATTCGACAGTAGCTACGGCATCCGCCACGGCGACAGAGATGTCATCCGAACATGAAATAAAATCTCCAGCAGGACATTCAATGGTAGGTAAAACATTACTGACCACTGTAAAGGTCTGCATACACTGATCCATATTGCCTTGATCATCTTGAAGAAAGTAAGTTCTAGTGATGGATACCTCATCTCCTGGGCAACCGGAATTTCCCGGAATGATCGTCAAAGCAGACATGGTAACATCTCCACAAGAATCAGTTACCATCGGCAAAGCAAAATCTACTGGTGGAAGATCGGCACGACAAGAAATCGTTTGATCGAAGACATTGCTACAATCGACGACTAATTGGCAGGAGCAATCCGCTAGGCAAGTTCTAGAGTTAATATGATTTTGGATTCGGGTAGTGTTGCCAGCCGTAAAAGTTGTGGCTGCACAATTGATCGTTGGGGTCATGATGCTTCCGGCAGCAGACTGGCTGTGTACGCCATCCCAGTTGTGGCCACATTCGTGGGCACTTAGAGTCCGGAGACAATTGGTATTGCTGGTCCAGAAATTTTCGCAAACATTATAGCGATTGGTTCCGCAGACACAACCGATACATTCTGCACAACCGATGAGACCAAAATTCCCTGAGCCACCACAGCCTTGGATATTTCTTCCTACCCAAATCTGACCTAAATCATGAGTTGGAAAATTGGGGCCAGCCCAAGCTCTAAAATCTGCCAAAATAGGAAAGGCATCATCAGAAGCGGTGAACGGATCGGAAGCGGCATCGGCAGGAGCAAATTGACTGACAATTACATAGTCCAACATAAAAGGAGCATACAAGCCTTCTACCAAATTGGTGATGGCAGTAATGCGATCATTGGCCATGACTGGATCATTGGCTTGGGTCTGTACAAAATCCCAAGTACAGGCAGTGGCGAAATCCACTTCAAAACAATCGGGCATCATGTTTCCATGCTGCTTTAAATCAAATTCCACCTCTCCTTCTTCGTAGGAATTGCTTTTTTTAACCTGGTCATAGGTACATTGGTTCTCTTCGTGTTCGATGACATCTTGGGCACGGTAAACAACGAAATAATCAGCAGGAGCAGATCGATCAGTCAGTGTTGCAGGTTCGATAAAATACTCTTGGCCATTGACGGTTACATAACCATTGACAAATTGGTCAGAGATATTAAATCGCGCTGCCTCTCCCAGAGAGCCGGGGTTATTGGCGAAGCCTTTGTAGGTGATTGCGCGACGGCGCGGGACTTCTATCATTCCATTTTCGGAAGGAATGATTTCTTTGTAATCAGGGGCCCTCATATCATTGAGCATCAATAATAGATTCCATTGATGTTTGCCTCCCATGTTGAGACTTACTTCGAATTGATTATTCGTTTTGGCTTTTGTTCGCAACTCAGAAAAATCAATTTGGTAAAGATCATAATCTTTAAAAGTTTTTTTCATTTCAACTTTGGAAAAGCTCGTGGCTTGGCTCTCAATGGAAAGTTGAACTCGTGTCTGATCTTTTTCTTTTGTTTCTGTCAATACTTGAGGCTCAAAAGTTTTTTGAGCAAAGCCCTGCATTGGTCCGAATAGCAAAAAGGCGAGATAAACGTAAAATAGGTTTTTCATAAAAAGGGGTTTAATAGATAAATTAAATTAGTTTTTATAAGGCCATAGAATTGTTAGCATTAGGCATAGAGTTCCCAGCTCATTTTGACACCTGTCAAAATGAAATTGATATGCATAGGTTGGGCAGTAATCGTGTTGTACGATTACCTGAAGTAATAAAAGGTCAAAACGAAAAACAGCAATCCCTGAGAATTGGGAAACGCCTGATTAGATATACAATCAGGGGAAATGGTGAGTAAGATTGGCCTAGATAAAATTTATCTAAGTTTTACAAATGGTTTTCTCAAGTATTTTGCTTTTTTGGGATCGAGTTAATCATAGTATATTGGGAAACTACCGAGGTAGTTCCAATTAATAGTAATAATCAAATTTTTGGGACAGTAAAAAGGTCAGTAATAAAAATTGAATCTTTGGATAAAGATCTTAGATTGATCAAAAATACAAAAGAAATTGGAAACCTAATTATTTTTTGAAAAAAATCTTGATTAATTAACAGTCTCTGATTTCACTAAAAAAAGAAAAAGCCATGCGAAAGAGGATCAATCAATCGCATGGCTTTTTTATATAAACGCTTAATGTAAATGTAACAATAAGAAAGGCCTCTACTCTAGGTGAACCCTAATCGGCAAATTATAAATTACTGGTACAGCTCTACCCCTTTGTCTACCAGGAATCCACCTTGGCATCAACTTTATCACGCGGATTACTTCGCGATCTACTTCTCCCGAAAGACTCCTAACGATTTTAATATTACTCAATCGTCCATCCTTTTCTACTGTAAATTGCACCACCGTCATCGAACTATTTGATTGTTCAATAGCAGGCCATTTTAAGTTGTTAAAAACAAACTCCAACATCTTATTTTTTGCACAATTTTTCCGTCCATTTTTATCCGTCAATTCTTCGCATCCCGGAAAGCGAGGCATCTCCTCTGTGACAGAAAAAATCTCCTCGACCGTTGGAACCGGAGGTGGTGGCGGCGGCGGTATAGAAGACCGTGGCATTGCAATTGTATGATTATTCGACCTAGACTGCACCGACTGTTCAAAATATCGAGGAGTCACTTCTTCGATTATTATTTCATCCTTCAATACCGTTTCTCCAACAGCAGTATTGGGTACGCCTTGTGGCAATGGCAATGTCCGCTTTTGAGTTTCACCTTTGCCACCTGAGTTGACGATGGTTTCATCTACCGCGAGAAAGGAAGTATAATTGGTCAATAATTGATACTTCAATCCCAATTGGGTAATCTCATCAATTTTATCGGCTCCTCCTCTAAAGCTTTTTACTTGATCTTCTAGTTCCTGGATTTTATTCCTTGCCCATAAGTAGCGCAAAGCTTTTTCCTTTCTGGCCGTATGGTATTTTTGTACCAAAATATTTTTTTGAAAATCACCACGCGCACTTTTCCCTTTGATCAAAATCTTTCCCTTTGCTTCCTTTTTATATTTTCCAAAAACAATCAAGGGGCGCTCCCCCATTAGGTCAGGATAATTACTGGGCAAGACATCATAAGCCTCTAAACCTTCAAATTGAATTTGAATATCGGTTAGCAATGGAGACTCGATATACTTGCGAAGTTTGTCTACCACTGCCGCGCCCTCTTCCTCTTGCGTCACTACAAATGGTTCCCCTTTTCCTGCTCGAGCCATTCCTTCCAACAAATGGCGATTGACACTCGAACCAATTCCGAAGGTGAAAAAATTAGCATTGCCCAAATTATTTCGAACATATTCAAAAGCTTCCGCTTCTACAGAAACATAACCATCCGTAAGGATTATAAAAGAGCGGGAAAAACCATCTTTCTTTGGGACAGCCATTGCCTTTTGTAAAGCATTCAACATTCGGGTACCACCACCACCTTGTAGGTTTTTGATATTGGTGATGGCTTTCTCAATATTAGTCGGAGTCACTTCTAATGATTCTGCCGCTAAAAAACCAGCGCTCCCCGCAAAAGCAAGAACATTAAAACGATCTGTTGGACGAAGGGAAGACAATAAGTCATTCATCAATTTCTTAGAAATATTCAACGGAAAGCCATTCATCGAACCAGAAACATCAACGATAAAGATATACTCTCTTGGCGTAATTTCTTTGACCCGAATTCGCTCGGGCGGCTGAACCATGAGCAAGAAATTATTTTCTTCTTCTCCCTCGTGCATCAAAAATCCACTTTCAATATTTTTTCCTCGCAAACTATAACGGAGAATAAAATCGCGATTGCCGCCTCGAATTTCAGTTGGATCTAGAGAAATATTTACTCCAGCGGTTCCATTCCATTCCGTTTGGATTTTGTGGCTTGGACTACTTACTTTTTGCAATGGCATTCCGCCATTGAGCGTCAGGTCAAAAGAAAAAGTATATTTTG
>CAYQRA010000639.1:0-4412 GCA_964419315.1 uncultured Saprospiraceae bacterium
TAGGCGGACCTAAGTGTAGGTCTCCCGACCGACACCACTCCTTTGTTTAGTAAAACTTATAGAAATAGCCTATTATTTCGACAAGCTCAGCACAAGCCTTAGGCATGATCTGGAGAGCGGCTTTGAGCTGAATGTCATCAAATAGGCTTGTGACAAGAGCGGTAAAATGAATATTGAATATCCAGTCATTGAATATTCAATTTGACTAAACAATCGTTAAGCCTGCCTCTATTGCAAAAGTATTTCCATCCTCTTTATTCTTTTCAAATCCCCCTACTGCTCAATAAATTCCTTATACCATTTGGCGGAAGCCTTAGGTGTTCTTTCCAAGGTTTCAAAATCTACATAGGTAATACCGAAACGTTTTTCATAACCTGAAGCCCATTCAAAATTGTCCAGAAAGGACCATAAGAAATAACCTTTTAGCTGCACGCCATTTTGTATCGCTTCCTCGCAGGCGGCCAAATAGCCTTTTAGAAAATCAATCCGCCATTGATCCTCGACTTTCCCATCCACTAATTCATCTGGAAAAGAACAACCATTTTCGGTGATGTAAATATCTGGTGCATCGTATCGCTCCGTAATCCATTCTAGCAGTTTGCGGCAGCCCCAAGGAACAATCGCCCAGTTCATAGAGGTTAAGTTCCAATCTTTTTTTTGCGACAGATCCACCATTTGATCTTTGGAGATTCCGCCATTGCCATAAACACTGGTTTTATCCGGGTTAGGGCCAGCTTCGGCGGCATACATCGTCGTGTAATGATTGAGTCCAAAGAAATCGGAAGATCCTTTTATCAACAACTTTTCTGCATCACTAAATTCAGGCAATCTTTCGCCTAAACGATCCTTCATCACCTGCGGATAATCTCCCAAGTAGATGGGATCTGCAAACCAGGCTAAGAAAAACTCTAAGGCCCTTTGTGCCGCTTCAATATCTGGCAAACTATCAGAGAGTGGTTCTCTCCAATCACAATTATTGGTGATCCCAATTTTTCCACCAAACTTGGGTTGGTATTTGGTTCTAAAGACCTCTACTGCTTTGGCATGTGCCAAAACGAGTTGGTGTCCAGCCAAATAAGGTTCTTTATCGGAAGTTCTTCCGGGAGCGAAAACACCTTGCCCATGACCAAGCATAGCCACTACCCATGCTTCATTGATGGTAATCCAATTTTTGACCCGATCGCCAAAGTTTTTAAAACAAACCTCCGCATAATCGGCAAAAAGATCAGGGATTTTTTCCCCCAACCAACCATCGTATTCCAACTGTAGCGCCAAGGGTAAATCCCAATGGTATAAAGTCACCCAAGGTTCGATGTTTTTTTGGAGCAGCAAATCGATGAGCCGGTTGTAAAAATCAATTCCTTCTTGGTTGATGTTTCCGGTGGTGCCGTCGGGTAAAATACGCGGCCAAGAAATCGAAAAGCGATAAGCTTTAACGCCAAGTTCATCTAGTAATGCCACATCTTCTTCCAATCGGTGGAAGTGATCACAGGCAATATTCCCGTGGTCCCCTCTGGCCACTTTTCCGGGAATTTGACAAAAGGCATCCCAGATAGAAGGCCCTTTGCCCTCTTTATCATGCGCCCCTTCAATTTGGTAAGAAGAGGTAGCCGTACCCCATATAAAATCTTTTGGAAAATTATTTTTCATTATGAATCTGTTTTCGGTAGTTGATCAAACCAAGTCTTTTTGAGTATAAAAGAAGTGATCAATACAATAATTAAAGTAATAGCAAATGGGAGTTTTTGCATCAGCACTAAGTAGATCGGTAAAATGACCAATGCTGTTTGCCAAACGACTCCTACAAGAATATTTAAAAGGTCTTTTTTCAAATCTGTGTTTTCCTTAAAACTAGGATCTTCTGCCATTACCTTCTCTTTAATGGGCTTCCAAAAGCCCCAAGGTTTAACGGTTTTATAGAATTTTTTCAAAGTCTCTTCTTCAACGGGCGGAGCAGAATAGGTACCAATGATACAACCAAGGAATGAAATTCCTAGCATCAAGGGAAAGGTATATAAATCCAAGATTCCTTCAAAAATAAATCTAAAGGATAGTGCCGGAATAAGGCCACAAACCATTCCCCAGAAAAATCCTCGTCCATTAAATCTCCACCAATACCATTTTAAGACATTGGCCGCCACGTAACTTCCGTAAAGTCCGGATACAATCCATTGCAATAAATCATTGACATCTTTTGCAAAAAATCCTAAGAAAATACTGACAACTACCATTCCCAAGCCAGCCAGATAATTCATCCGGACAATGGTTTTGGTTTTGGCATTGGGGGAAAAATGTTTGAGGTAAATATCATTGACCAGATAGGCTTGGGTGGCGTTTAGGGTTCCGGCAAAAGTGGACATAAAAGCTGCGAGTAATCCGGCCAATAAAATACCTAAGAAGCCGGCGGGTACAAATTCATTGATGGCAGAAGGGAGAATCTGTTCAAAGTCTATTGTTCCGTTTACGAGTAAATCCAATTTATCATAATGGATGATCGCTAAGACGCCAAAACCAGCAATCATAAAATACCGAATTGGCATCAGAATCAAACTGACGGAGCCACTCATTAGTGCAGCTTCTCTTGGCGATTTTGTGGAAAGAATCTTTTGCATATCATAATTTGGAGCAGGACCAGCTAAGCTGACCAAAACCCCTTTGAAAATCATCATCATAAAAAATACACCAAAAAGATCGAATCCATCACTTGCTATTTTTTCATTGACTTCCACCAGAATACCGGACCAATCCAGATCCAATCTTGCTCCAAAGAAAGGCGTCAACCAACCATCGGGAACCAATAAAGGATTTTCAGAAATGGCCATCATCGCGAGGATACCGATCAATAAACTAGAAACGGTCATCAAGAAAAATTGGATAATGTCTGCCCAGACGATACTCATCATACCACCGAGTAAGGAATAGAAGACTGCAAAACAGGTGATTAGAATACCATAGAAATGAGGTACATATTCTGCCGGAATCGCTAGAGGGATATAATCGGACAAGACTTCCCAGGGGATAAATATTTCTATAAACTTCCCTACTCCAATAAAACCATAGGCTAGATAGCCCAATCCCATAATCAAAGCAAAGATGACTACAATGGTATGTGAGTTCTTAGCGCCTTGATCTTTTCCAAACCTTGTGGTAATCCATTCTGCTCCGGTAGAGACATTTGAGCGCCTTAGCCACAGGGATAAAAAGACCATTAGGAAGATTTGGTTAAATACCGGCCAAAGCCAAGGAATCCATGCACTTTTGAGTCCATAGACAAAAAGTAAGGTCACGAGCCACATGGTACCCGAAATGTCAAACATTCCAGAAGCATTGGACAAGCCTAATAAATACCAAGGGATATTATTTCCACCGAGCATGTAATCTTTTTTACTTCTCTCTGCTTTTTTCTTGAGAAACAAGCCAACAAAAACAGTAAGGAGTAAATAAATCAGGATGATGGAAAAATCAAGTAACGTTAATTTCATTTCTCAAAGTGTTAGAGCGAATTAGAGAGCCTAAATTAACCTAGGAGATTCTATTAAGTAATTATAATAATTGGAAACCCATTTATACAAGGTACTTAATACCAAAGGAAGGAAGAGTAAACTATTTGATCTATTTGGAAATCGATTCAAAGATAGATATTCTTTAGATAAACTAAAAAAACACCTATTTCCCCTTTTTTAATAAAAAACTGCTTTTGTAAATTATTCCAAACATTATTACGAAATAGAAAGAAAAACAAAATTAGTTACCGTTAAAAAATTATAAAAACCCCAAAATATCCTCATTTGAATCAAATGTCATGGTATTTTGACTCATTCCCCCCCCCTTAAAACAGCTTACCTGCCCTAAGTTTGCTAATGATAACTAATTACTTCAACTGAGATACAATTAACCAAATTCAAGAGTATGAAAAAACTATTTGCATTGACTGGAAATCATATGCTGCTTACTTTGATTTTTTGCCTGACATCTGTATGGTGTATGGGGCAGCAAAAAATAACAGGAAAGGTCATGGATACTAATAATGTCCCACTGATCGGAGTTACCATTCAGCTTAAAGGAACCACAACAGGAACCGTAACCGATGTGGATGGAGCTTTTAGCCTCAATAATCCAACAATGGCTAAAGAAATCGTAGTATCCTATACTGGATTTACTACTCAAAACATTGATGTAACTGGAAAATCGGCAATCGCTGTTACGCTAGAAGAAGCAACTGCCATCTTGGATGAGATTGTTGTAATCGGTTATGCACGACAGAAAAAAAGTGTAGTAACTGGTGCTGTTTCTAGTGTGGACGTTGCAAAATTACAAACAAGAGCTCCCGGACAATTACAATCGAGTATTCAGGGAACGGTGGCAGGAGTCTCCATCACTCCTACTTCTGGGGCGCCAGATGCTGGTTTTAA
>CAYQRA010000640.1:0-2227 GCA_964419315.1 uncultured Saprospiraceae bacterium
CTTTTCCATAACGGCTTCATTGATCTGCCTTATTTTTACAGAAAACAAAACAGTGATCTTGACGAACGAGATCGAACAACCAGTTATATAGGCGGAGGTTTCCGAATGAACATTGCAGACCGCAAATATGATTTTTAAATAATCATACCCGCACCTACTGTCTCATTAGTCCCTTCATCCACAAAGATTACACTTCCTGTAATTCTATTTTTACGATAAGCATCGAAAAATAATGGTTTCGTCGTTCTTATTGTGATTCTACCAATATCATTCATCTTAATCTCCGTATCTTCCAGATCTCGATGGAGTGTATTAATGTCCATCCGATATTTTACTTCTTTAATTATACAGCGAGCAGATTGAGTCGTATGCATAATTGTATATTTACCTCTGGGCTGTAGCGATTTTTCATTAAACCAACAGATCATTACGTCCAAATCCTGTGAGACCTTAGGCTGATTGTTTTCTCGTACAATCATATCCCCACGACTTACATCAATGTCATCTTCCAATAGGATAGTAACCGATTGGGGTGGAAAAGCTTCTTCCAACTCACCATCTATAGTATCAATTTTTTTAATGGTAGAAGAAAAACCAGATGGAAGCACCATCACTTTATCTCCCTTCTTCATTATACCTCCTGCCAGTCGCCCGGCATATCCTCGGTAATCATGAAATTCGTCTGTATTCGGTCGAATGACATATTGTACAGGCAGACGGGTATCTATAAAATTGTGATCACTTGCGATATGGACATTTTCCAGATAATACAGCAAAGTCGACCCTTCATACCAACTAGTATGTTCTGAGCGATTCACTACATTATCTCCTTTCAAAGCAGAGATTGGAATAAAGTGAACATCCTTTACATCCAGCTTTGCTGCAAATTTTTCAAAGTCTTCTTTTATACGCTCGTAGGCTTCTTGACTATAGTCTACTAAGTCCATCTTATTGATACAAACAACCAAATGAGGAATCTGTAATAGCGATGCGATAATTGCATGCCGCCGGGTTTGTTCCACTACACCATTTCTTGCATCCACTAATACCAAAGCAACATTTGCAGTAGATGCACCAGTCACCATATTCCGAGTGTATTGTATATGTCCCGGTGTATCCGCAATAATAAACTTTCGCTTAGGTGTCGCAAAATACCGATACGCCACATCAATTGTAATGCCTTGTTCTCGTTCAGAACGCAAACCATCAGTCAATAAAGCTAAGTTCACCTCCGTTTCTCCCCGTCGAAGGCTACTCGCCTCAATCGCCTCCATCTGATCCTGAAAAATCGACTTGCTATCGTAGAGTATTCTTCCGATCAATGTACTTTTACCATCGTCTACACTTCCTGCTGTCGTAAACCTCAATAATTCTGAAGATTGAAAATCCATTTACTTATACTTTTAAGGCTAGGACACTGCGTACTTAGCCATTCATTAATATTATTTAAAAATATCCGTTCTTTTTACGGTCTTCCATCGAGGTCTCAGATCGCTTATCATCTGTTCGCCCTCCTCTTTCTGTCATTCGAGTCGTTGCTACTTCCTCTATAATTTCTTCAATAGAAGAGGCATTGGACTCCCAAACTCCTGTACAGGTCATATCGCCAATAGTTCGACAACGAACCATCATATCTTTTACTTCTTCGTGAGCTTTCTTCTGGATATATTCGCAATCGGCAAGTAGGGTTCCATCTCTTTCGAAAACCTTACGCTTATGAGCAAAATACAAATTGGGCAATGCTACTTTTTCCATAGCCAGGTATTGCCAAACATCCAATTCGGTCCAGTTACTAATCGGAAAAATTCTAAAATGCTCTCCAAAGTGTTTTTTCCCATTAAATAAATTCCAAAGTTCTGGACGCTGATTCTTAGGATCCCACTGGCCAAATTCATCCCGATGAGAGAAAAATCGTTCCTTAGCTCTCGCTTTCTCTTCGTCCCGGCGAGCCCCTCCTAAAGCGGCATCAAACTTACCAACTTCTAATGCCTCTAATAATGCCGCAGTCTGCAAACCATTACGACTGGCATTATATCCTTTTTCTTCTCTTACCATTCCTTTGTCAATAGCCTCTTGTACCGATCCAACAATCAGACGAGCACCAATTCGCTTTACCATTTCATCTCGGTAAGCAATCGTTTCAGGAAAATTATGGCCAGTATCCACATGCAACAAAGGAAAAGGAATTCTAGCCGGATAAAATGCTTTCTGAGCCAGGTGTACCATA
>CAYQRA010000640.1:2237-4410 GCA_964419315.1 uncultured Saprospiraceae bacterium
ACCCAGACGTTTACAACACGATGCACCCCACACTAACTGCGTCACAACTCCAGGTGTACCATAAGTATGGAGTCCTTCCCTCCAGAGAACATCAAGACTGGATTCTCAAACTGTGCAGCCACCTCCCTAAGGATAAACATTGACTCTGATTCTAACTCTCTTAAATGGTTTAATTGATAATTCATCAATTCAATTTTATGATAGGTAATATATATTCAATAATTTCTTGTACTGATTCTTCGACACTTTGGCCGTCTGTTTTGATTTCAATCGCTGGATTTATTGGTTTCTCATAGGGAGAATCAATCCCCGTAAACCCTTTTATCTCTCCGGCTCTTGCTTTTTTATACAATCCCTTTACATCTCGAGACTCGCAAACTTCCAAGGAGGTATTGATAAAAACTTCTATAAAATCTTCTCCTCCTATGATTTCCTGAGCAAAACGCCTAATCTCAATAGTAGGACTAATAAATGAATTTATGGAAATAACTCCGCTATTGACGTACAATTTAGCTATTTCAGAAATCCTGCGAATATTCTCCTTTCTATCTTCCATTGAAAACCCAAGATTACTATTGATTCCACTACGGATATTATCACCATCCAATACCTGAGCAAAAAATCCCTGATTATACAAGATTCGCTCCAATGCCTGTGCAATTGTACTTTTCCCAGACCCGGAAAGCCCTGTCAACCAAAGCACTTTAGCTTTTTGGTTCAAGCGTTTTTCTCGATCTGCCCTTTGAAGCAATCTATCAAAAATAGGATGTATATTTTCCACAAATATTCTTTTTATCAAACTTGTTCAACTAAAAGCGACTAATATCTGGATTTGTAAACTTATTATCAAGGGGGTATAAAAAAAAATTAACAATACTCAACATAACTTTGAGCCTCTGATTTTTTACATTTGGCCAATTCTTTCCAAATCATCATCTTTGTAGTCCTAAAACAATGCATCCAATGTGATTAGAGCATTAGATTTAGTAGTTTGACGTTTTAAAGCAACTAATTTGGCAAAGAAGAAAGAACACCTCAACATAAAAGGGAATCAGGTAAAAATAAAATCAGATGATCGAGGAGATTACATCTGTCTGACCGACATGGTACAAGGTCAGGAGGTACCCGCTGGCGAATATATCCGTCGATGGTTAAGAACAGGCCCTACGATAGAATTTCTTGGAGTTTGGGAACAGGCACATAATGATGATTTTAATTTGGTGTTGTGGAACCAAATTAAAAGTCAGTATACCAACAATGCTTTTATCATGTCTGTCAAAAAGTGGTTGGAGACAGATGCTATTGGTGTACGGGCAACAGCTGGTCGATACGGTGGAACTTATGCACATTTTGACATTGCTATTCATTTCGCCAATTGGTTTAGCCCAGAATTCTATGTTTATTTTATAAAAGATTATGAAAGGTTAAAAGCACAGGAAAACCTTCGGCTTGGTTCTCCAATGGGACTTAGTCGGGATTTGATCAAAGTCTATTATAAACTACAAACCAATGCCATTGAAAAACATCTAATTCCTCCACAATTGGCAGGTACTAAAAAAAGCAGTATCATTTACGCTAGCGAAGCAGATGTAATCAATCAGGCCGTTTTTGGGATGACTGCAAAAGAATGGAAAAAAGTAAACCCCAAAAAGAAAGGTAATCAAAGAGATCATGCAACACTATTACAACATATGATCCTTGGAGCACTCGAAGTATTGGATTCCAAATTGATTGCATGGGAATGTGACCAGGCACAAAGGATCGAAATCCTTACAGAAACAGCAGCAGACTACCAAAAACTCATCCCAGAGTCTAAAGCATTTAGAGAACTGGAAGAGATGCAACGAAAACAACAGAATAAGCTAAAATAATAAACTAATTATTTTAATTTGGTGTTCTACAACCAAATTAGAAAAGAGGCATGCCACAGGCATTAAAAACAGTATAGATATGAAGACACTACATCAAATAGCAAAAGAAAAAATCCTCGTACTAGATGGAGCAATGGGTACGATGATACAACAATATAATCTGGAAGAAAAAGATTACCGTAGCGAAAGATTCGCAGACTTCCACAAAGATGTCAAAGGCAATAACGACCTCCTTTCCATCACTCAGCCTCAAATCATTGAAGCCATCCATAAGGCTTACCTAGAAGCTGGTGCCGACATTA
>CAYQRA010000641.1:0-4409 GCA_964419315.1 uncultured Saprospiraceae bacterium
ATCAAGCACTTACAACTAATCTCAGAACACATTCTTAAACAACTTCAATGATAAAATACTGCGCCAAGGAAAAAATCAGGAACTTCTTCCTTTTTGCAGTGGATACCACAAAGATGGGGGAAGAAAGATTTGTTAGTCGGATAATAAATGCGTAGTTTCGTTTGTAAACGTTTGTATCCATTTACATACACTTAAATTCATGAAACTCAAGAAAGAATGCCCTGTTTGCGGGGATGTGATCCAAGGTAGGGCAGATAAAAAATATTGCTCCGATCAATGCCGTACCACCTCCAACAACCGATTGAATAGTGATGCCAATAATTTTGTCCGCAATGTCAACAACATTTTGCGAAAGAATAGAAGGATTCTGGCTGCACTAAATCCCAAAGGAAAGAGCAAAGTCCATCGCGACAAGCTCTTAGAAAAAGGATTTAAGTTTAGTTATTTCACCAATGAGTACAAAACCAAAAATGGCAATGAATATCATTTTTGCTATGAGCAAGGTTATCTGGCCTTGGATGGTGGTTGGTACGCTTTGGTAATTCGGCAGAAGTATGTGGAGTGAAGTATGGGGTATTGGAAAACTTAAATTTGAAACGATTAGTATTAGATTTTCTATTTTAGAAACTGTTTTAAAACAGGCAAGATAAAAATCAAAAGGCGGATACCACTTAACGATGAATAAAAAGAAAATAAAGGACACCCTTATTGAAAGTTTACAAATTGGATTTTCAATTTTTCTTTCTAGTATTGGATTAAAAGCATTTTTATTGCCCAATGGATTTTTGGATGGTGGGGTCACTGGAATTGCGATTTTAGTCAGTGAACTATTAAGTATAAATATATCAATAATTCTTCCCTTAGTTTCTATTCCATTTTTTATTATAGGCTATTTTACGATTACAAAAAGAATTTTATTAAAGTCCATCCTTTCCATTATTTGCTTGTCTCTAGTAATTTACTTTGAGAACTTTGAATCAATCACTGAAGACAAATTGATTATTGCGACATTTGGAGGTGTATTTTTAGGAAGTGGAATAGGTTTAGCGATTAGGAATGGGGCTGTTTTGGATGGCTCAGAATTATTGGGCTTATATTTTAATGAACGCTATGGTATTTCGATTGGAACCATAATTTTGTTGTTCAATATTGTTTTATTTGGCATAACGGCAATAGTCCTTACTCCTGAGATTGCAATGTATTCGATACTAACTTATTTTGTAACCAGCAAGGCCATAGATTTTACAATTCAAGGATTTGAAAATTATGTTGGCTTAATGATCGTGTCAAAAAAGAGCATTGAAATACAAGAAGCATTCTTACATGAAATTGGCCAAGGAATAACTGTTTATCAAGGAGTGAAAGGATATGGCAAAACAGGAATTACAGAAACGAAAGAAATAATACATTTAGTTGTAAACAGAATAGATGTTAGAAGAATTAATCGGATGATTAATGAAATAGACCAAGAAGCATTTATCATAGAATTTGATGTAAACGATATTAAAGGAGGGGAAATCAGAAGGTTTATGAGTAAAAATAACAATACAGGTTCCCAAAAAGTATAAGGGGGTCTGTTACGCCTTCAAAACCACACCAGCTATATGAGTCCGTTCTATACAACTAAGTAACGTTCAAAGTAAAAAAATGAACAAATACGAAAAATTCTTCGAAGAATTAATTGAAATCCATTTAAGGGTAAATCTTTGGAAACGGTTAAAGGTAGAAGAAGCTACTAAAACTGAACTATTAAAATTTGGGGAAGAAATTGAAAAAGAATTTGGCTTAGGAATGATGGCTTATTTGAGATACTTTGGAAAAGGTCCGTATACGAATGGAGGGGTTTTTAAGTATTCTTATTCGTGTATACGACAAGCAATAAAGGAAATTAAGAAAAAGGAAATTTATAAAGGAGAAAGGGAATTAAATCTGAGTGCAGGCAATAGAAAAACAATCTCCATTTCCAAAGTGTGTTTTGTGAGTTTCCTCGATTATAATGGCAATTTCACCTTAATGCTTCAAGAGGAAGAAAATCCATCATTATATTTTGGAGAAGGATATGATAATGAATTTGATTTATTAGCTACTAAATTGACAAATTCGATAAGAAATGAAGTTTTCAATTGGATAAGGCAACTCGCTAGGATTAAGTTTGATAAAACGGGTAAAACGAATTACCAATCATTAAATATCCATAGTTATGAAATTGCGGGAAGCGCAAATTTTAGTTCGCTAGACTGGGTTAATTATTATAAAAACAATCGAGTAAAAAATATTTTTGCAGAAAGAAAAGGATTTGAAAAAATCATGAATAAAGAGGAGGTGAACGAAAATAAAATAATTGGTTTCGACGAATTTGAAAACCGATTTGTTGAATATTTAGAAAGTAGAAAATAAAGCAGCAGAGGATAATACATAAGTTAAGTCCTCTCACTCAATTGCAACTGCCTTTACCCTAACCGCCCTCGGCAAAGAGACAAAAAATATCAATAAGTGCTCAATGTAATTAGAAATCTAAATTTTGGCTGGATACTATTTCTTATAGGAATAGTAATAATGGTTTCTGGATTTTCAATGACAGAAGGCAAAGTAGGAGAAAAAACGTTTCTGTGTTTTAACAAAGGATGTATCTATATTCAAGGATATTCCAATATTGGACTTGGAATTTTAAGTATAATTTTAGGCGTTTATCTAATTATAAAAAAATAGAATGGGTGTTGACAAACCCAATTATCAAATTAAACAGTAAGCCTTCCAACAACTCGTAAAACAAACTCAACAACAAGGATGCAAATAAAATTTCGATTAAAACAACTTTTATCTCTTTTACTTGGATTAGCTCGAGCCCCATTTACCAAATCGAAATATTGTATTAAAAGGGGCTACATGGATCGAAACGAGTTTCATCATTTTAGTGCAATAGGAGCAAAAGATCAGTTTCAAAAAGAGGTGTATGAATATGCTGAAAAATTAGCAAAGGAGAATAACTTCAAAAATATAATAGATGTCGGATGTGGATCAGGATATAAATTACTCAAAAACTTTGCTTCCAACTACCAATTTATAGGAATTGACATTAGGGAAACCTACCAACATTTGTTGAAAACTTATCCTGAATATAATTGGATGGATGGTGAAAAAACCGATTTCAGTAAATTAAAAGCGGATGTAGTAATTTGTGCAGATGTAATTGAACATGTCGAAAATCCAAATGAACTTTTAACAAAAATCAAATCTATTTCAGACGTAAAGATGATCGTTCTAAGCAGCCCCGATAGACTTTTAGTTAGAGGATGGTATGATTACGGGCCACCTAAAAATATCACTCATATACGGGAATGGAACGGTAAGGAATTTGCAAAATATATAAAGTCACAAGGACTTGAGATCATCACTCATCAAGTTACAAATTATGGAAATTCAACCCAGATGTTGGTCTGCAAACCTGTTGATACGAAAAGGAAAAAGGAAATAAATAAAGAACTTGGAAACGTAAAGTCTAGCATCTAACAAACAGAATTTTCAGAAAACAAATTAGTTATTCGGAATAGGGTCTTTGGAGCATTCTTTTTAGAAAAGCGTAGTAGGACTTAGAAGCTGTTTGAGCTGAAGCTTTTAAAAACTTTAGGTCGATGTGTTTTTTAAATCAAAATAAATAATGAAACACCGTCGTAAAAAACAACACCGCCCCCCAATACCAACGATCCAATTTGAAATAAATATCAGGGAACACGGTAAAGGAAAGCAATAGCCGTCCGAGCATTGGCCAGAAAAAAGAAAAAGGAATCACTTGCAAAGCGATCAAAAGCAAAAAAAGAATCGACATCGTGGATGGCCTTAGTAAATTCATCATACAGGATTTTTAGGTTTTTTATAAAAAAAGCTATCGAACAAATCACAGCGTTTCCGAGCGCGTCCAAGCCAATAAGCCCGGGATAGCAAAGCCAATTGCATTGAGCGTACCATGTACCGCATACATCCAAGGAATGGTCAGCATTTCAATACAAAAAACCGTCCGCCAGCCATAGCAAAAAGCCAAAGCCATTCCAATCATCAAAGCTAGACCAGAGCAAAGCCACAAGAGGGCACTAGATTCTTTGCGGTGTCGCCAGGCCAAATTTACATGCATCATTCCCGTACCAAAGGCAGATAGCGCCATGATCGTTACGGTAGCAATTTCAAGGAAAGCCGGCCCTCCAAAATGAGTAGACATAATCCCCACAGCCACCAAGCTAATTCCACTAATCACCCCAAAGGCAATCAACTTCGAGAGCAAACAAGGAAACTCTCGCAAGGCCAAACCCAACATCAAAGGCAATACAAATCCGGCATAATGAAAATGAACAGCCGTCAACAAAGTGATGGTCGGAGAAAAATCCATGGGTTGAAAGGCCAAACGATCGGCGAAG
>CAYQRA010000642.1:0-4405 GCA_964419315.1 uncultured Saprospiraceae bacterium
TTAAGGTTTTCTTTGCTAGAAAATTTCGGGAGGTAGGTTTTTTTATGGCCTTTTAAAGCAGCTTAAGGAATGGTGACCAAGTCAGCTTCCAACATCCGCTCCTCTAAATATTTTCTACCTGGATCTATTTCGTCTTTCAGGTATTTTTCGATCATCAAACTGGCAATAATGGAGGCATAGCGATTGCCCCAGACTCCATGCTCGACATATACTGCAATCGCAATCTTCGGATTATCGCGGGGAGCGAAAGCGAAGAAAACAGAATGGTCTTTTCCGTGTGGGTTTTGAGAAGTTCCCGTTTTACCGCATACGCGAATATCTTTAATCCGTGCATTCATCGCGGTTCCTGCCGTCACTACTTTTTCCATCCCATCAATGACTGGAGGAAAGTATTCAGGCGAAATATCTACATAATTTCTACGCTTGTATTTCTCATCAATACTTCGTTCATTTCCAATAAAACCTTTGGCCAAATGAGGGGTAATAAAATATCCACGATTGGCAATAACCGCCGCCAGATTGGCCATCTGTACGGTAGTCATTTCTATTTCTCCTTGGCCAATACCAATACTCATAATAGTCGGAGATTTCCAACTGCCTTTTTCTTTGGGATATAGATAATCGTAGTATTTGGAAGTGGGTACATTCCCGGAAGACTCATTGGGCAAATCAATCCCCAAAGGCTTGCCCAAACCAAATTGATAGACATAATTATTAAAGGTATCTAGACCACTGTGTGGATCATAAAAATCAAAGCGATCGACAATGTTTCGAATAGAATGAAAATAATAGGTATTGCAGGAATGCTGCAATGCGGTAGCTACATCATAAGGATAGCTGTGCTGATGGCAACCCCGGATCATTCCTTTGTACAGATAGCCGCCGTTACAGGAAAATCCCGTATTGGCAGTAACGACCTTTTCTTCCATACCAATCAGAGAAACCATCGTTTTAAAAATCGAACCTGGTGGATATTTGGCCATTAGAGATCGGTCGAGAAAAGGCCGTAAAGAATCTTGCAGCAATTCTTTAAAAGCTTCCCCTCGGTTTCGATTGATCGTTAATAAATTGGGATCGTAAGTCGGGGCGCTCATCATGGTTAGAATCTCTCCGGTACTGGGTTCGATGGCAACAATGCTTCCGGTCTTATTTTGCATCAATAATTCTCCATATCGTTGTAAATCAATATCCAGAGAAGTAATCAAATCTGCTCCAGAAACCGCAACGGTATCAAAGTCTCCATTTTTATAGGCTCCTACCGAGCGACCCAAATTATCTTTGAGTACATAGCGACTGCCTTTTGTGCCACGCAAGGCATTCTCATAAGCCAACTCCAATCCGGTAGCACCGATATAATCCCCCCGAGAATACTTCCCCTCAGAGGCTTCAATTTGCGCTTGATTGACCTCACTCAAATACCCCAATACATGTGCGGCATTCGGATACGGGTAGCCTCGTACATTCCGCAACTGAATTGAAAAACCTGGAAACTCATACATGCTTTCTTGAAAACGAGCATACGTCTCCGAAGAGATTTTCGACATAAAAATAAAAGGTACGGATTTGGAATAGCGAGCACTCCGCCAATTTTTATTGAGGTTCTTTTCAAAGGTGGCTTGATCTATTCCCAACAGGGTACAAAAACGTGCAGTATCCATCGCAGGATCAATCTGCTTATAGGTACATTTCAGATCGTACATGGCATTATTATTTACCAGTAATTTTCTGTTGCGATCGAGTACCAGACCTCGAGAAGGGTAGAGTGTTTCTTTATCGATGGCAGCGGTACGCGCACGATCTTGATAAGACGTATCGATGAGTTGGATTTCCATGGCTTTGAGCAAAAGAATGGCAACCGCTATGATGAAAAATAGCTGAATGCCTCTTTGCCGACTTTTGAAAGTATCTGCCATAAAAAATGAATATCGTAGAAGAGTTTGATTTTCTTGGTGAACAGACGATAATCCCATCTAAAGCTTTATTCCCCTGGATCAAATAAATATTGATAGGCTAAGATAAAAATCATAGAGACCAAAAAACTAAAAACAGTCCGAAGAAAAATATCTACTATATAGACAAAGGTAAAAGCTTCTACAGAAAAGTAAAAAAAGAGGTAGGCAAAAATCATTGCGCTACTATAGGTAAAAAACCAATTGATTCCTAAGTGTTTTTTGGCCGGGCCTTGGTTTTTATCATAACCGCCTCTTGGTTCCATCAAGCCCAATATGGCCGGGCGTATCCAAGCCATAAAGACGCTCGCACTTGCGTGTACTCCGGGACTATCGTAGAATAAGTCAACACTGATCCCAATCAAAAAGCCCAAAAAGACAACTAAAAAACTGGGGGTTCGAAAGGGCAACAATAATATAAAAATAGGGAAGATGATGACATTGATGTAATTAAAATTTTCCCACCCAAAGGAGAGTCTTTGAAAAATCAAGACCTGAAGTAATACTAGGAAAATAAATCGCCATGCGTTAGACAGAATCGTATTATTCATCGCTCACCTCCTCTTCTATGGTATTGATTTCCTCTCGCATCAAATCATTGACTACGTAAACATATTTGGATTTGCTCAAGTCATTGGAAAGCAATACATCTATGGTATAAAAATTACTTCCGGGTTCCAGCCAAAAAGTATCAATCACGCCAACCATAATTCCTGCTGGAAAAATCGTAGAATACCCACTGGTCTGAATGGTATCGCCTTTGATCAATTGGGCGTGTTTGGGAATATCACTTAGGGTGACCATCCGAGGATTACTGCCACTCCAAGTCAGGGAGCCAAAATAATTATTGCGCCGAATCGCTGCTGTGATTCGACTCTCTTTATGTAAGACCGACATGACACTAGAAAAACGACTCCCGACATTTCGAACAATCCCTACAATTCCCTGATCATCAAAAACACCAGCTCTAACCTGAATCCCGTGTTTGGCTCCACGATTGATGGTGATATTATTACTGTGTTTATTGACAGAATTATTGATGATATCTGCGGCAATAAAAGTATAGCGTTGGCTGGTTTTCTCGTTTCGGGCAGAATCTTGCAGGATGGTTTCTACAAAACGGGCGTTCCGTAGCTCCGCTCTAAGGCGAGCGTTTTCTTCTGCCAAGGAATCAGAGACCGCAGACATGTTCCAAAATTCAGCAATCTGATCTGCTCTTTCATAAAGCAGACCTGATATCGTATTGGAAGAATTGACAAAGATGGAATTTTGCTTTTTATTGAAATTGACGACCAAATACATGCACAAAATTTCCAAAACACCAAAAGCGATCAATCCTCCAAACTGAACAAAAAGATAAATTAAATTGCGCATAAATCTGGAACTTCAAAATGGGCATGCGACCCAAGGCTTTGAAAAGAATTAAACACTTCTTCGATCTACCAAGAAGGAGAAACGATCAGAGTTTTGCAAGGCAATTCCGGTTCCTCTAACCACTGCACGTAAAGGATCTTCTGCAATGTGTACCGGCAATTTTGTTTTGGCAGCAATACGCTTATCCAAGCCTCGGAGCAATGCTCCACCTCCGGTGAGGTACAAGCCTGTTTTATAGATATCCGAAGCCAACTCTGGTGGAGTGGTTTCTAATGCTTTCAAAACGGCATCTTCTACTTTGGAAATGGATTTGTCGAGTGCATGTGCGATTTCCTGATAGGTAATGGTGATTTGCTTGGGAATCCCCGTCATCAAATCTCGGCCATTGACCGCAAAGTCATCTGGTGGATTTTCAAGTTCTGGCAAAGCAGAACCAACATGAATCTTAATTTGCTCCGCAGTGCGTTCTCCAATAAGGATATTGTGCTGCCGCTTCATATAATTCATAATATCGGTGGTAAACTCATCCCCTGCGGTTCGGATCGACTGATCGCATACAATTCCCGAAAGGGCAATAACCGCAATCTCGGTAGTTCCTCCTCCTATATCAATAATCATATTGCCAATTGGCTCCTCTACATCAAGGCCAATCCCCAAAGCCGCAGCCATTGGTTCATAGATCAAATAAGTTTCTTTGGAATCAACGTGATCTGCAGAATCGAAAACGGCGCGTTTTTCTACTTCCGTAATCCCAGAAGGAATACAAATCACCATTTTCATGTGGGAGAAAAATTTCTTGCGAATCCCGGTCATATTAATCAGTCCCTCAATCATACTTTCCGCTGCTTGAAAATCAGCAATCACTCCATCCTTGAGGGGGCGGATCGTTTTTATATTTTCGTGAGTCTTCTCGTGCATCTGCATGGCCTTATTGCCTACAGCAATGGTTTCGCCGGTTCGGCGATTGACCGCAACGATAGAAGGTTCATCGACCACGATTTTTCCGTCTTGGATAATCAGCGTATTCGCTGTACCCAAATCTATGGCGAGCTCCTGTGTAAAAAAGCTAAAGAGTTTCATTT
>CAYQRA010000643.1:0-4381 GCA_964419315.1 uncultured Saprospiraceae bacterium
ACATTATAAATGGTACCATTGACCAAGGCCCTTGGAGTTCCTGAGCGCCAGTCGACTTTTGGTCTTTCGTGAGTACTTGGTGCATAAGTATTATTATTGTATCCTGGCTGGTAAGTCATGCCTTCATATTTGGGCCAGCCAAAATTGAGTCCACCAGTATGAATCACATTCAATTCTTCTCTATTTCCCCAACCTACATCACCAAAATAAAAAACGCCCGGATCACCATCTGCTTCGAAGTGACTTCCCGTATTCGGTTGCTTACAAATTCGATAAGGGTTTCTTACGCCAAGCGCCCAAGTTCTGGATTGCGCGGAGCGCGGAGCACTACTTTGATAAAAAGGATTACTGGGAACCCCATCTCCTGTTTCTGGATCAATTCTGAGAATTTTTCCATTATGGGAATCCAATTTTTGACAACGGTAAGCACCGACATTTTCATCGGGGCGAATAATTCCATCGGTCAAAGCTTGGGCATAATAGGTTTCGCCAGCAGAACCTTCATCTACAGAACCATAACTTGCTCCATCCCCTGCACTAGCGATCAATGTTCCATCTTCTCCAAATACCAATCCTCCAATTCCATGAGATTCATGCAAACTTGGAATTCCAGTTTCTTTAGTCTCTCCGACCAATACATTTCGGGTATTATAATCGACGGTAGAAAAGCCATTGCTCGCTGGAGCGGTATATCTGGTAATCCGACCGATGGTTGCATCAAAGTATTCATTGGTATTGGGATTATAATTACTCGTACCAAAATTCAGCAAGTGATGGCGATCGACGGTGTATTGTAAATAGATGTGGCCATTGGTCAAAAAATTGGGATCCAAGGCGAAGCCAACGAGGCCGAAGTCGCGCCAATCTCCTACTTCCTCACTAATGTCAATTAAAGGCGTACTGAGTTTCACTCCATTTTCTACAATCCAAACCCTTCCGGCTTTTTCAAAAACATAGATGCGACCATTATCATCGAAGGTCATTCCTACCACATTATTCCAACCATCCAGAAAGAGTTGGTCTGAAAATCCAGCGGGTTGAGCAAAAGCAGTGGAAGAAAAGAAGAACGTCAAGCAAAAGACTAGGGTCTTGCCGAGCGCGGAAAAAGAAGTTGTTTTGATTAATTTGGTAAGCCTATTCATAGTCATGCTAAGGGAGTTTTGATCAATGATTTTTGGTTAGTTCTATTTCCTATAATAGGATTTATTCTAAAATAGTTTTATGAGATGAAAATGCAGAATTTTTCTTCCAATCAAAGAACGCCCGGAATCTAATAGCCGTAGCTATTAAGGTGAGGACGTGATGCAGAATGGGAGGAAAAGACAATTTTTCAGCCATACTAAATTATTTAGAATAAAGTCTAATAGCTTAATTTTCAAATGAGAAATTGCTAGACCGATAGAAAGTCTTCCAACTGAAAGGAATTTAAAGTCCTTCAGTGAAAAATCTATTGCATCTAAATGCTAGACAAAAATTCAGTTTTTAAGACGGATACGATGTGGTGGTGAGGGATTATTCTTGTAAGATTCGTAGTTTTTTACTCACCAGACAGACGCTTAGAAATCGGTTTTTTACCAATATCAAAAGCCATAAATTATCTTCACAAATCGGGGGAAAGGTTGTTGTAAGTAAGTGGGGGGATGTAAAAACATCAAAATGATACCGCAATCTAGGCAAATTTACGGGGATTTGCCATGATTGAAAAGAAAATCTGCGCTAAAAAAACGGTAATTCAGGTATAAGTTAAAGGTGTTGCTCTTGATTAATCCTTATTCAGCCTACGATTTGGGACTAAACCGAGGAAAATTCAAGGACTTCCGCAGCATCAGCCAATAGGGCGTTCTGATTTTTTTTCAAAAAATCCATAATCCGACCAGCTTCTTTCAGGCTAATATCTGGATCTGTCGGAAGATTAAGTAAATGCTGACTAACTTTTTCAGCAATGGGGCAGCTTCCCTTTTGATAATGCCAAGTCTCCCAACCGTCAATAATAGGATGAATTGGGCTGGATAGCCACTCTCCTAGGCGGATATTATTACGACTCGCCAATTCTAGAAACTGCTGGCGATTTTTCACAAAAAAGGGATATTTGAGAAAAATATGCTGTGCATAATTGGGTTCAAAAACGGGAGATAAACCAAGGCTTCGGCAGCTAGAACGATAAAAATTAGCCAACTGCCGGCGATGCTTAAGGTTTTCACCAAACAAAGCCAACTGCCGGATTCCCTCTTTGGCTTGTACCTCTGAAGTGGCCATCCAATAATTAGCGGGCCGCTCGATGCCAATCAATTCTTCTCCAGCAGAAGAGCCACTAATGATATTCCTCTTGCTCAACCAACGATAGGTATTTACCGCAGGCCAATACAAACCTGTGGAATCCATGACTTTTCGCAAACGCATTTGTAAGGCAAGCGCATAAGATTTTGTAGCATTCGGCTTTGCTAAAGTAGATTCCAAATCTGCTATTTTTTGAGCCAAAGCCTTCTCCCGAGCGATGACAAAACCACCAATACCAGTAGAATAGGGTTTATTCCATTGGGTCGAAAAAAAGGCAGCATCTCCAAGTAATCCAGCCAATTGATTTTTATAAGCACTACCAAATCCATGCGTATTGTCTTCAATGATTTTCAAGTCATACCGATGGGCAATCGCTTGTATGGCGTCAAAATCAGGAGAAAGACCAAAGGTATTTTGGATGATAATCGCTTTGGTTTTTGGGCCAATGAGTTGTTCGACCTTCGCAGGATCCATATTAAAGGTAGCTGGATCAATATCGACATAGATGGGTTGGGCATTGCGGTAAATAATAGCATTGGGCACTACGACACAGGTATAGCCCGGAAGAATCACTTCATCTCCGGCTCCAATATCCATGGCTTGTAAGATCGCAAAGAGTCCTACCCGCCCTTTCCAGTATAGAGAAATGTGCTCGGCGTCTAGATTTACATAATCACCGATGGCTTTTTTGTATTTGGATAATGGATTCAATCGTATGCGATTTTACACCTTAAAAAGGCTTATTAAAATAGAAATACTCAAAATAGGTTGATTGCTCTGATGTGAAATTGTAATAAAAAAGTTCTCTAAATGTTAAGAATATGTTAAATTTTATATATTTCGTCGAAAAAAGCGGCCTTTTTTTCTCCAAACCCGTTTCAGGGTTGAAAAATGGCTTACCTTTGCGGCGAAATTACGAAGAAGTGCTGTTAAAAAAATAAAGTCCTCTTTTGATTTTCCATTTAGCCGGTCCGGCTTGGACAGACGGGTTCAACACCACCTCCTTTTCAAGTAGTGAGGTATTTAAGTTAAATGAAAAACGTCGGACTTATTTTTTCAACTTTACCGAAGGAACTATTTTTTTAGTTTCCCGTAATAAGAAGCAACATATCAAAAGTACAGAAAGAAGAAAAACCCTAAAATCCGTTTTAAAGCAAGCCCATGAACAAACAAATTAGATTGTTGCCCCTGGCAACAAGTTTCCTTTTCCTGTCTGCTTGTCATTTATCCAATGACCACAACTTATCCAAAGAAATAAGTCCGTCTGAAGTTTCAGAGCAATTATTGGGTAGTTCGCTTGAACTACGGCGCAATGGTAAAGTTCAGAATTCTCCTGAATTGACCAATACCTATAATGCTGATCTATTTCGTACTGCCGAGGTACTTCCAGAAATGGGGGTAGAATTGATTGGTGGTTTGGAGAACCAAAGACTTTTACTCGAAAAGCGGCGTAAAAAGAGTACCTATAAAGCAGGTAATTTGACCATTGAGCGAGAACAAATGCTGGAAACGGTAGCTTTATTACAAAAAGCAGCCAGCGATCCGACGTTTAACTTTGCCAATCATATTAATGCTTACCAGCTAGCTGGACAGGATCAAAAGGGCAATGTCAAATTCACAGGTTATTTTACTCCCGTCATCAAAGTAAGAGCTAAAAAAGACAGCCAATATAAGTACCCATTATATACGAGACCATTGGATTGGGTTGGAGAAATGCCTACCCGAGAAGAAATTGATGGAGAGGGTGTATTATCTGGAATGGAGTTGGAATTGGCTTATGCCAGCAATCCTGTGGATGTATACTTTATGCAAGTTCAAGGATCTGGAATTGTAGAATATCCAGATGGCAAACAAGTTTTGTTTTCCAATAATGGTCAAAACGGCCATCGCTATAGAAGTATTGGTCGGTACATGATTGAAAATGGCTTTACGACTCCTCAGTATGTTTCGATCAATAGCATCCGAAAGATTTTGGGGGAACATCCAGAATGGATGGAGGAAGTTTTGTATAGCAATCCTTCTTATGTTTTCTTCCGGCCTTTAAAGGCTAGGCCAAGCGGCGCGGGGCTAGTGCCCCTTACTCCAGACTACTCCATTGCAGTAG
>CAYQRA010000644.1:0-2481 GCA_964419315.1 uncultured Saprospiraceae bacterium
GATTCTCCTCAATAAAGCAGGAGTAAACGATAGGTTGGTAATCCACCATTCTCTCCCTGTCCGCATCAGCATGACCAATAATTGGTGTGCTGAGCATCAACAACAACATCCCCATGAACCGAAGCCATGGAGTGAATTTTGGTAGTTTTTCCTCATTTTGGGGAGAGGATTGAGGCTTTGAGAGACAAATTGCAGTAATCGTTTGTCTATGTAAGCTCATAGCATTGTAAGATTCGTAAGTAAATATGTTAAGTTCTTTCTTCAGTTTTGGTAAAAATCCATGTCACAAATTTAAGTATTCTTTATTGCTCTAGAATAAAAACGTACAAGTTAAATGAACAGAGCGTTTATGTTGCAAAAATCAAGCCATAGACTTATTTCTTGCATTATTTTGCTCGTTATAAAAAATGATTGTGTTATAATTTATTCGAAGTTGATTTATGTCAATGTATAAATCAATGAAAATCATATCAAATGCACTTAAACTCCTTGAATCTCTTGACTTTACACCTATTCAACTTTTCTAAACTATGTGGAACAGATTCTATTGAGCGTGCAAAAAGCAATGTTTTTGGGAGGAAAAAGAGCAATGAAATTTATCGTCAAAACATATAAATCAATGTCACAATTATTATCAATATTTTCATTCTGGCTTATACCAAAATCCTCTTAAATGAGGAAATGATTATTTAGTGTAGGAAAAGGAATGGAGGATTAAATTTTATTCCAGTCAGGTTATTAAGGAGGATAAAATGGATGTAAGCGACTGGTTATCAGTTTATTTAGTATAGCAAAGATAGAAAAAAAGCAGGGCTAAGTAAAGCTTTTCAGGCAAGGGCGATACATCTATTCCGTCACAAAATATCCAAATCAGCTTAGCTTCTTACAGTTCAACAATATATACAAGAGAAAAAATAATAATCTATTGCTATTTTTTTTAGAAAATACCAGAATTGGGGTAAGGGAAAATTGGTACTTTTTACTGGGTTCGACGCGCCCCTTTGATTTCAAAGGTTTTTCCCTCTAAACCTAAGAAAGTGTTTGGAAAAATCGCTCTCGCTTCTTCCAGTAAAGGATTTAAATCTTTGTAACGAGAACTATAATGCCCGAGTAATAATTTTGTCACATTAGCCTTGTCCGCAATGGTTGCAGCTTCTTTGGAAGTAGAATGTTTTGTATACCTCGCCTGCTCTAGGCGTTCGTGCAAAAAAGTACTTTCGTGATACAGTAAATCTACCTCCTTGATATATGGAATAATGGACTCGAGGTAAATCGTATCCGAACAGTAAGCATAGGCTCTTGGTGCAATGGGAGGTAGAGTCAATTGATCATTGGGAATAATTGTTCCGTCTTCCAATTCCAAATCAAGCCCTTCTTTTATGCCTTTAATCTTAGGATATGGAATATTATATTTTTTTATCGCTGCTGCTTGGATGTTTCTAGGACGCGCTTGCTCTCGGAATAAAAAGCCCGTACAAGGCACCCGATGTTCCAAAGGAATGGAATGTACACTCAAGACCTCATCTTTAAAAATCAATTGAAAAACTGTGGTGTCAATAACTTCAAAATCAAGTGGATACGACAAAATCGTCTGAGTGGCTTTTAATTGTACCTCAATCATCTCCTGCAAGCCTGCTGGAGAAAATATTCGCAGCGACTCTGTTCTCCCCAAAAGACTCATCGTAGTGAGCAAGCCAATCAGTCCAAATACATGATCTCCGTGTAAGTGGCTGATAAAAATTTGATTGATTTTTGTCTTATTGATGTGGTTTTGGCTGAGTCGAAGTTGAGTACCTTCTCCACAATCGATCAGATACTGACGATCTTGTACGCTTAATAGTTGAGCACTAGGGAAGCGATTATTGGCAGGAATAGCTGAATTACTTCCAAGAATAGTCAGTTGAAACTGCATAAAATAGAGGTGATAAAAAATGCTTGGATGAAATGCAGGATTCCTTTTCAATCCATAGCGAGATAAGAATAATACTCTTTGGAAGTACCACAAATAGCTTTTTTGAATCAGAAATAGCTATCCAATAAAGCAATTACCTTTACAAAAGAAAAGGAATTCTAATCGTCTGAACCAGCCTTTAGTTCTCGTTCTATTTCTTCCATCAAAACATAGTCAATAGATTCTTGAACAGTTGGAATGACGGTTAATACGTCTTCAAGGCGAGTGATTTTAATTAATTTCTTAACATTTTCATGCGCTATTCCCGTAAGAATAAAGGTCCCCGAATCATTCCACAAGCGATTGGCAGTAAGGATGGCACTTAATCCTGAAGAATCGGCAAATTCAACTTCCGAAAGGTCAAGAATAAGGTTATGAATACCTTCATTCCGCAAAATCACAAATTCTGATTTCAGATTAGGTGCAATAATCGTATTAAGGTTTTCTTCTTCTAATTTTAGCAGGCTGTATTTCTCCTGCTTGTCTATGCTAAATTTCATACTGGGATTACGTTTTCCAGTCAATTAAGT
>CAYQRA010000644.1:2581-4362 GCA_964419315.1 uncultured Saprospiraceae bacterium
CCTGCTTGTCTATGCTAAATTTCATACTGGGATTACGTTTTCCAGTCAATTAAGTATCCTGCCATGCTAGCTCTTATTTGTTTTGGGGAATATCTTCCTTATTTCTAAAAAGAAATATTCGTAAATACAAGCTGATCTAAACTGACCTGATATTAAGTCTATCACAACAAAAGTAACCATATTATAATACAAAGCAACAAGCCGTTAAAGATATTTTTTCTCCCTTTTTATAAGAAGTCCTTATCCTTAGCATTTTGATCAAATTCCAGCGACTTGCTTTTCTTCCAATACAAATACCTATTATACTGTTTGATAGTGCAACCAATTTATATTCCGGACAGGTCGGCAGCAGTACCAAAATAAAAGCGGCAAATCTGGCAGAAAAACCAAGAAAATTTTTAAAACTCCTGCCAAATGAACAATATTCTTTTAATGGCATTATTTTTTCAGAAGGAAAAGTACTAATCTTATATTTATCGTTTGAAGCATCTTAGTTTTTGGGGTAAGAAGTTCCCTCTCCGCTAAATGTACCCGTAAAATAGACTTCATAAGGGCTATTTTACGACCCAATCAAAGATAACAAAACGCTTGTAAAAGAGTAATAAAGTAAGGAAAACGCAACTTGTGGTTTTTTTTACATATTAGAACTTTTATAAGCTTGTTTACTTAAGATTTTAATCTTATTATTGTTTTAACAAGGTTTAACAGAACCTAGATGTAGAAGTTTGCGTTTACTAAATACCAAACTTTACATTTTGTAAAATCTCATCCATTATTCCAAACCAAAAGGAGGTCTACCATAATGAATAGAAAATTTTCACCAAAGGTCAAGCAGATCATCTCCCACAGTAGGGAGGAGGCCGTCAGACTTGGTCACGATTTTATCGGAACTGAACATTTACTTTTGGGACTGGTCCACGATACCCAAAGTCTTGCTGTCAGAGTATTAACATCTCTGGATATCGATGGCTCTGATTTGTCTCAAACAATCAAAGATTCGATCAATCGAAATACCGATGACACTAGTCCTGGTTTAAACGTTGGTAATCTTCCACTCAACAAACATGCAGAGAAAGTACTTAAAGTGACTTTCTTGGAAGCCAAAATGTTGAAAAGCGAAGAAATCAGCCCAGAACACCTCGTACTATCTATCCTCAAACACAAGGATAATATCGCATCCCGAATTCTTCACCAATACGACATCAATTACGACATTTATAAGTCGGAATTGGAATACGTCCGTCAAGAGCAAGAGTTGTCGCACCCCGACATCTTCAACCAAGCTCCTGAATCTGAAGAACCATTCGAAGAAGAAGATGCTTCTCGCTACCAGCGAAAAGGCAATTCCAAATCCCGTACTCCGGTATTGGATAACTTCGGTCGCGATATTACCAAACTCGCTGAAGAAGACAAACTCGATCCTATTATCGGTCGAGAAAATGAAATCGAAAGGGTTTCTCAAATTCTTAGTCGACGTAAAAAGAATAATCCAATCTTAATTGGAGAACCTGGTGTAGGTAAAACCGCAATTGTAGAAGGTCTAGCCTTGCGCATCAATCAACGCAAAGTTTCTCGGACCCTTTTCAATAAACGAATCGTAATGCTGGACTTAGCTGCTTTGGTAGCAGGTACCAAATATCGAGGTCAGTTTGAGGAAAGAATGAAAGCCATCATGAATGAGCTGGAAAAATCTCGAGATGTCATTCTCTTTATCGATGAGATTCATACCATCGTAGGAGCTGGTGGCGCTACGGGTTCCCCAGATGCTTCTAATATCTTTA
>CAYQRA010000645.1:0-4357 GCA_964419315.1 uncultured Saprospiraceae bacterium
TATTTCCATTGACGGTAGCCAACAAAACATCATTTACAAAAACCGTCACTTCATACTCGAAGAAAGGAGCACTTTGGAAACAAGAATTAGCATTGATCATTCCTCCCGCAGTTCCCATATCAATCGGATACAATAGATTAGCGACCAAAGAATTCAGTTCCATATTTTCGGCCACGTACATACTAAACTCCCAACCGTTTTCGGTGCTCGCTACACAGATGATGGTATCCTGACAAGAGGCGTTGCTATTGCCATTATAAGGTTCGAGGTCAGAAACTTTGGAGAGGCAAGAAGAAATATTTTCTGGATCAAAAGAGTCCGCATAATCATGACAATCTTCGCCATGACCAAACTCTACTAAAGTACTATTACAATTGACACAATCTTCAGGAACAACGACTTCTTCACATACTGTGGCAGAAGAATTGTCTTCACAAACAATCGTCAAACAAACGGTATAAGTTCCAGCCTCCGGATAAGTGTACATCACATCACATTCTTCGGAAGTATCTCCATTTCCAAAATCCCAATAGCAATCGCCAGCATCTCCATTATTTATCGCTGTAAATTTAAAGGTACATTCATCTTGCTCAATTTCGATTTCTGGATCTGGCGTACATTCACCACAGCAATCAATTCTAATATCCCTTACTTGCATGAAAGAGTTTTGCGTATTAAAAAGAATACCACCAGCATGTTCTAGGGTAAAAAACAAATGCAAAGGATCTCCCGCATTATAAGTAAAGGTGGTTTCAAAATAATTAAACTCTAATCCTGTATCCGGACAATTTAGATAGCCTCCCTGTTCATCATTTGGAGAATCTGTAAAAGTCCCCAAGATTCTAACATCCTCTGTAAAGGGCACAGCAGGAACAAAGTTTGTGGTTTCCATCAAACCAAATATAAAATCAGGGTTATTCGTTAGCACTGGATGTTCTCCATATTGATAATATTCAAAAGATAGAATACAAGTTTGCCCGTCCTGTAAATCCAATTCCTCTAGACTTACAATCGCTTCTCTCCAGTCAGCCATGATAAATGAGTTTGCCCCATTGGTCTCCGAACAGAAAGCAGGAGTAAATCTTTTTCTAGCCCAATTACAAACGCCATCATCATCACAACTGCCAGTACCTATATGGCAAACACCGTTACCGTAAATATTTTGTTCCAAATTCCCATTTAGTAAAGCATTACAGGTCTCCAATCCTTCGTAACAAGGATCTGGGCCCGTTATTTCGATGAGCAAACATCGCTGGTTCGTACAAGTCGGATTCGAAGCCACTAGACAAACATCAAAGGTTCCCTGATTGTCGAAAGTATAGGTCAAGTCTGTTGTTGTAAAAGTTTGACCTTCCACGGTCCATTCATAATTAGTAGCTCCCGTTGAAGTATTGGTAAAAGTAATTGCGGTACCAAGGGGCTCTACGGTAGAAGAGGCAAAGAAGCTCGCCGTCACTCCCGTACAAGCAGGCTGACATCCCAAAGAAGTCAATAAAGGAGCTCTTTCCACCATCAAAGCGGCACGCATTCGCTCCCTTTGTCCATTTGTAAATTCATCTAGACAAGGCACATCTGCATAATTCATAAAGTTGGAGCCAAATAAAGCATTGGAAGAACCGCCATCACAAGGATTAGTTCCGCTAAAATCACAGCTAAAACAGCTTCGTTGGTGAGGTGGTGTATCGGCTACCATGTCTCCTTGAAGTGGATCAGAAGGTGGACAAATGGTATTGCTACAACCGGCAGTATTACAGTTGACCCCCGGTGGGCAATCGCCCTGAAAACTATGGAAGAGGTTAAGAAAATGTCCTCCCTCATGTGCCAAAACATTACTGCCATCAATTCCAAAAAAATCATCATCCATCACGATGCCATCTACATTAGCAGGGCTCCCTGGAAAGCTCGCATAGCCCAATGCTCCCGTAATCTCATGCACCACCCAAATATTCAGATATTCTGTATTGGGCCAAAGGCTGGCTGCTTTTACGGCAGTAGCTAAATTGCCGCTGATTTGCATGCCATTGGCAAAACAAAGTCCTGCACAAATACCGGAAGCATCTACGCGATTGATCCCGGTAGAGGCATTGCCATCCGGATCTCTTTCCGCCAGACAATATTGAATATCGGTCGGTGCAAAATCGGCATTCAAATCCGCAATAGCTTGCAAGACTTGAGCATCGGAAATATTAGAGCCACTTCCTTGTACCTCTCCTAGGTGCATAACATGAACTACCGTTGGAATCGTATAAACGGTATTGCTATTTACACTGGCCATCATCACCGGATCATTGAGCATCTCTTGGAGATACATTTCATTGAGGTGATTTTGTTCCATCATTGCAGGATCACTCATCATCTCATTGTACAATTGATCAAAGGCACAAAGTTCATTTTGACTAAAAATAGAACTCGGAAAACTCAAAAAGCAAAAAGCCAATAGGACGCTCCAACTTTTTAAATAAACTCTTGAATTGGGTTCTTTTGTTTTCATCTTAATTAAATTTTTACGCATTAAAAAATAGATAGGGATAGTTGAAAGCAACTATCTTTCGACAAAATTTTTTTACCCGATACAAGTGTTGTTAGAAAATGTTTTGGTCTTTACTGTCTAGCTTTTATGTTGTTTGGTAGTTCGAAACAGCTTTGCTGTAGGGCTGTTACTTAGGTATTCTTTTAGAAGGAAAAAGGTAACTGGAAAGAAGGTTTTTTTTTGTTGGACACTTAGAAAGTCGACTTTTGAGAAAGTCAAAACGAATGGCTTCGTTTACTAGTTGGACCAATTCCTCCTATTAGATTTTGGCTAGGCAGCCATTTATTTGTTCAACTTTTCTAAAATAGCTGCTGCGTTCGATTTATAAAAAGGGTGAGTCAATAAATCCTTTAGGAGTGGGCGCGCATCGGTCGCTTGTTCCTTGCGCAGATAAGACAAAGCTAAGAGCCATTTCGCATCATTGAGAAAACGAGAAGTATTGCCTTGCAGCATTTTATTTAGAACGATAATCGCACGATTGGTTTGATCCGTAGCCAATAAAGCATTGGCCAAATAAAACCGATGATCGTCCTTATTTTCTTTTTCGACTAAGCCTTCTAGACTTTCTATGGCTTTGAGATAATCACCATTTTCATAATCGCTCAGGGCGAGTTGTAATTCGCTCAGGTCGCCAATGCCTTTTTCTAAAGGAGCTATTGTATTTTTTTGAGGTGTAAAATATTGAGCAAATAAAACTTCTCCTTGCTGTCCTTGATCCAATTGTTTTAGCCCCCACCAAGTCAATAAAGATAATCCGATCAAGGCGGCAGCAATTTTCAATAACCCTTGAATTGAGAAGAGTTTAGACGGTGCCTTGGCTTCCTTGATTTTGGGCTTTGCCATTAATTTTTCTTCCTCCTGTAAAAGGCTTTTCTTCTGCCGCAACTCAAAACTATGGATTCCTATTTTTAGCAGTTGTACCTGATCCAATTCCGCTTTAAAATCCGGTTCTATTATTTTTTTTTGGAACAAAGTATCCTCCTCCTTGCTGAGGGAACCTGCAAGGTATTTGTCAATTAATTCTAAATCTTGGTCACTTAAATGATCCATTTATTTTGCTTTGTTCTATAATGGCCCTTGCATGATGATTCTCAGTTTATTCATACATTTCCTTTTCATACTTCGGGAAACTTCTACCGAATTATATCCTAATCGCTCGACGACATCTTGATGAGACAAAGACTGGAAATAAAACAAGGTTAATAATTGTTGGCACTTCCCTCCCAATTGTTCCAATGCCCTCACTACTTTTTCTTCTGCCGATGATTGCTCTTTCAATCGATCCAAATCCAAATCCCAATCTAGCAAATCCAAGTTATCAAAATTAGAAGACAGTTGCGTATTTTCTTTTTGTTTTTGGCGATGTCGCTTTAATATCTGGTATTTTCCAATACTAAACAAATAGGTCTTGGGAGAAGCATCTAGCCTTTGTAGTTTTTTAGAAATTACATTTTGATAAAAGGCAATCACTACGTCTTGAAAAACATCGCTAATGGTGGCTTCATCTAAATGGAAATGCCTATTGACCCAAGCGTGAAAGGGGGCTCGGTATTTTCGATATACTTCCCGTAGCGCCGCGTCTGCATCCTTACGGATGCGATTAAGCAATTCTTCCCCTTCTTTATTTGGCGCTTTTGTTTTGTCCAAAGTTGACTTTTGCTAAAAATAGGAAAATTAAAAAATAGAAAAAAATTTGTTGCCGATATATTAAAAGTTAGTTCCCTCCCATCTCTAATAGGCTCCAATTTTTTACGGAAGTTGTTTAAAAAAGTCCTCAATGATTTCTTGACAAGTCATTGAGTTGGGCATCCCTTCCGCTTTCGCGGG
>CAYQRA010000646.1:0-4344 GCA_964419315.1 uncultured Saprospiraceae bacterium
AATTGCAGGACGCCTTTGACATTTATCTGAGTGGGATTCCTTTGGCCGCCGAGGGAGGCAATCTGAGTACCGCAGGCACCTTCGAAATACAAGCTCAACAAGCGGGGGTCAATGTTTTTGTAAAAGACAGTACCGCGATCAAAGTACGTATGGCTTCTTTTACCGGTGGCGATGATTATGACTTTTACCAACTAGACGAATACTCTGGCAACTGGGCCAATAAGGGAACGGCTGCACCGGAAGTAAATATCGAAAGGAAAAAAGTCAAACGGAAAATCAGACGCCTAAGACCTAGTGTTAGATTTCCGCTCAATAGTAAATACATGGCCTTTAACTACCAAGCTATTCTCGATATTTATTTTAATAATGATTGGAAAAAAATGAAGGAAGATCAGGGCGTCCCTAGTCAAATGAAAAAATATGGCCTTGGCTGGAACGAAGCACAAGTCCATCAAAAAATAAAATGGGAGAATGAAGAAATCCCCGGATCTTTAATGGTTTGGAAAAACTTATCTAAAAAAGCATTTCCAGATTGGAGTAAAGATACTTATGGAAAGCTAGAAAAAATCACTGGTAATCAATACCAATACCACATGGCCAATAAAGACAGTAGTGCTTTTTTCAGTACGCGGCTTTTAGCAGTAATGCCCTTGAAGACCCTCTTTGCTTTTCCACCGGAAAAATGGAAAAACGATTATGAAGCCACCATGGCAAAAGTTTACAAGGAACAGGAACGACTAAAAACAATGGCAGAAGTCTACCGTACTTTTGAGGTTCAAGAAATGGGAATCTATAATTGGGATCGTCTGGTAAAAATGGAAGAGAGTGTTTTACTCAGCGCCGATTTTTCTGTGAGTACGGAGGATCCTTTGGCAGAACTAACGATGATTTATATTTCTGGAGACAATAGAATGGTGGTCAAATTTCCAAAAGAAAAATGGCCAGATCTAAATTTATTAGAAGATAAAAAAGGTAGAATATTTTGTCTTTTGTCCGCGCAAAAAATTGCGCTCTACCCTGCTTCCGAGTATCAAAAAATAGATTTTGACGCTTTGCGAAAAGCAGAAAATCCGAAACATCATTTTGAGATGAAAAATATTGACCTGACGATCAACTCTAGAGAGAATTTGATCGAAGCATTGGCTATAGTCCCTTAAGCTGCAATAATTACATCGCCACTGGAAATTGTATAACGAAACGAGTAGGACAATGATCATCTGATTCGACAGAGATGTAGGCACCATAAAGTGCAAGGATTTTTTTACATAAAGTCAAACCAAAGCCAGAAGATTGTTCATAACCTTCTCGGTCGATGACGTAGAAGAGGTTGAATATCTTTTCTCGATATTGCTTAGAGATTCCAATTCCATAATCTTCAAACACCAGTCTATTATTTAGCTTATTGCCTTCAAAATAAATATTTATTCGACAGCTATCGGTATTGGCTCTAAACTTAATGGCATTTTCTATCAAGTGAGAAAATAATAATTCGCAATGATGCGGAAGGATATTCAATCCCGGAAGCGATTCGATATCTGTTTTGATATTTATATCCGGATATTTTAAAGTCAAGTGATGCAACACATCTTCTAATACTTCATCTGTATTGATCGCAGAGGGTATATTAGATGGCGCTCCTAGAGAGAAGAAAGTAACAAGATTAGACAACAGTAAGTCACTTCTCTTGGCATTAGAAATGATAAAATTCATATACTCACTACTTTCGCTAGAAAGCTCTCGTGTTGACTTTTCCAATAATTGGGAAAAGCTAAAAATATTACGAAGCGGTTCTTTTAAGTGGTGAGCGGTAGCATAGGCAAAATCTTCGAGGTCTTGTTTTTGTTGACGAATTACTTTGTTCATTCGCTCTAAAGAAAAGAGCCGTTCATCCTGCTCTGTAAGTACAGAAAACAAACTTGATAATTCTAAAGAATCTTTTTTATCTTCTAAGATTTCCAGTAATTCAATTGATACTTCGTGATAATTAGTAGTATCCTTTCCGGTTTGGTAAAATCCACGTAAAGAAGAAAGACATAAATACTGCTCGTTGACTAATTTATTTTTTCGTGCAGCTTCTAGCGCAATTTTCATGCGATGATTATACTCCACTTCATCCCCCAAACGCAAATAGTTTTCTGCCAATAAGCGGTAAGCTCGAACAAAAAATAATTTACTCTCACTACGATCCGCTAGTTCTACGGCACTCAATAATTCAACCTCCGCTTTTTTATAATTCTTTTGACTAATCCAATTTTCGCCACAAGCAATAATAATCTCCATCAAGTAATGACCTTCACTACCCAATTCAATAAATAGAGATTTTGCTTTCTGCAAATACATGTCGGACTCTAAATATTTTTTCTGAAAAGAATAACACCTTCCCATATTAAAATACAGGATAGAGAAGAAATGCTGTCCAACATATTCTACTTCTCTGGTCAGCGTCAGCGCTTTATTGAAATACTCTTCTGCTTTTTCATACTCTTTTAATTCCACATATAAATCCCCCGTATTATTATACATATTGATAGAATTCTCTGTGGAACTATCGTGCTTATGAGAAAGCGTATAATAATTTAAGGCATTGGTCAAATCCTGATTATAATAACTCAGGATGCCCAAATGCTTATAGCACAGGGCAAAATATTTTTTATCAACTTGTGGATTATTTTTACCTAGATTAACCGCATAATTCAAACATTTATAAGCATCAAGAAATGCTCCATCAATATACTTGAACCGGCCGTCTACAATAGAAATCATTACCCGATGCTCATCACTAAGCACTGGATTTTCTTTGCGGACTTCCTCTAGGAGTGCCATTGCACGCTCTAAGTCGTACATGCAGCAGTCTACTGCTTCAGCGAGATTGGTTGTTATGTCAATTTGAGTATCTGCCATTTTGTAGCAAATTAGAATTTCTTTATTAAGAGGGGCTACCCTCTCTTGTACAAAAAGCGTACCTAGAAGAAATTTAAATTTGCTCAAAATCCACTATCGGTCAGAATTTATTACTTTAGCATTTTTCATTATCGGTAACTTTAGCATTTTCAACTATATACAAATCAATATTCCTCATGAATTATGAATTTTTCAAATTAGAAATCCAGAAAAATATTGCACACCTTTCTTTCAACCGACCCGAAAAGGCCAATGCATTGCATGCAAAAGCATGGGAAGAAATGGAGCAAATTTTCGCTCAACTCGACCAAGAACAAGAAGTCAGGGTGATCATTTTGAGTGGTGAAGGCAAGCATTTTTGTGCTGGAATTGACCTGGAGTTATTGATGTCTTTGCAATCTTATAATCAAATCAAAGGAGAGGGTCGAAAGCGGGAAGCCTTGCGTGGTTTTATCAAAAAACTACAAGCTCCAATCAATGCTATCGAAAACTGTCGCAAGCCTGTTATTGCAGCTATTCATAATGGCTGTATCGGTGGTGGTGTTGATATCTCCGTAGCTTGTGATATGCGCTTCTGCACCAAGGATGCTTATTTTACCATCAAAGAAATCGACATGGGAATGGTCGCAGACTTGGGTACTTTACAAAGACTTCCTAAGATCATTGCTCCGGGTATGGTGGCCGAAATGGCTTATACCGGAAGAAAGGTATATGGAGCTGAAGCGGTACAAATTGGCTTAGTCAATAAAACTTATGAAAACAAGGAAGCATTAATGGCAGGCGTCTTGGAGCTCGCAACGACTATTGCCGAAAAGTCGCCCCTCTCTATCCGTGGAACCAAAGAAATCTTATTGCACGCTAGAGATCATAGTGTTGCTGATGGCCTCGAATACATGGCGACTTGGAATGCAGCAACGATTCTTTCTGATGATTTGCTAGAGGCTTTTCAAGCAAAAATGGAAGGAAGAAAGGCGGAATTCAAAAATTGATTTTCTTCTAAATGCTATAAGACAAGTCGGATAGATTTCAATAAATATCCTAAAATAGAAGGGCAGCGGAAAACCGCTGCCCTTCTGTCGTTTGAATAATCAAAAAAAAGATTATCATTTTTTTGATTACAAAAAGTGTTAAAATAACTTATTTGATTAAAAAAGTACGCAAAATATTTGGTTCAACATGAATTGCCCTTTATATTTGTATCGTCAAGCAAATAGAAAGTGATTTTAAACAACAAGAAAAAAGCTAATTAGATAGAACCGCTTTAAAGAATGGTTCTATCTACGAAAACGACAAAAAATATAATTCCTCAAAGTCAGAAAAGCTGCACTCCGCCAACAAACATACCTCAGGTTTTGCTTTGAAAAAGAAGTAATACTATGCTTAGAAAACCCTTTCTAATCTCGAGAGAACTGCACAAAAAAAGGCGGGGTGCCTTTTCTTTTT
>CAYQRA010000647.1:0-4340 GCA_964419315.1 uncultured Saprospiraceae bacterium
TCATGTGCCTGACCAATTTCAGCAATGAGATAGGTTTTATTTCTATTAATCTTCTTCGACATAGTAGCCTTGATTTTTGCCATAATAATAGCCGCCGTAGCCATAATAACTCTTGCCTTGCTTCACTCCATTAAAGATGATACTCGCTTTTTCCAATTCTTTTTTGGAGACCATGTTTTCCAAATGTTTAACCATTACTTTTCTAGTCACATTTTGTCGTACAACGATTAAAGTATTGTCTACAAAACTTCTCAATTGTAAAGCATCCGAGACCAAACCAATTGGAGGAGTATCAATCAAAACGTAATCAAATTTTGCGGAGAGTTCCTTGATCAAAAGTTCCATTCTACTCGACAAGATAAGTTCTCCCGGATTCGGTGCCATGGCACCGCAGGTGATATAAGATAGGTTGGCGTTTTCTTCGTGCTGATGGATAATCTCTTCGATTCCATTTTGTCCAATCAAGTAATTGGAAATACCTTTATTTTGGGAAACGCCTAAATAACTGGCCAATTTAGGTTTCCGCAAATCCATTCCCAGTAAGACCACTTTTTTATTCGACAGCGCCAAGGTCATTCCGAGGTTAATCGCAATAAAGGTTTTACCTTCTCCGGATATGGAAGAGGTCAACATGATGATCTGATTCTTTTTATTGTGGTTGATAAAATTGAGATTCGTCCGAAGTAATCTAAACATTTCATTGACTGCGGTACGGCTCCCGTGTTTGACCACCATACTTTTTCCTCCTTTATCAAAGGCAATTCGACCCAAGATTGGAATAGATGTCAATTGCTTGATTACTTCCTCTGAGTCTACTTTGGTTTCAAAGAGGCTAAGAACAAAAATGATGATAAAGGGAATGAGTAATCCCAGCACTCCACTCAAAGCGCGAATCATTTTAGGTTTTGGATAGACTGGGAATTTAGAAACTCTGGCTCGGTCAATCGTTCTCGTTTTGGCAGCCGTCACGGCTTCCGCCAAGGCAGTTTCTTCTCTTTTCTGTAAAAGGAATAAGAATAATTTTTCTTTAACCGCTTGCGTCCTCATTTTTTCGATCAAGCTTTTTTCGATTCCGGGGATGCGCCCCATACTACTCCTTAATTCTTGGATATTTCGCTCAATTTCTTCCACTGGAATTTTCAAACTGCTTTGTAAATTTCGAATGGTTTCCAAAATCAATCTTTGAATATCCACCATCTGTTCTTCCATGGATATTCTGGTGGGATGCTTTTTGCTAACCGTGCGGGAAAGTTGTTTATTTTGCACCACCAGCTCATTATACTTATTGACCAAGCCTGCTAGTACTGGGCTTTCCGCAATCAGGTTGGCAGGGATCAATTCGAACTCGGAAGAAGATTGGTTTTGTATTAGAAAATTTTCGAGCGATTGTAATAAAGTTTCTTGAATTTCAAAGGAAGAGATTCTTTGTACGGCAGATCGAATTTCTCCCAAGGTATAACTCATACTAGAGGAAGCATTTTCACTGATGATTTCATTACTACTTTTATAGCGTTGGATGCCTCCTTCTACGGAATCTAATTCATTGACCAAACTCGCCACCCGATTGTCGATAAAGAAAAGGGTATTATAAAGTACCTTATTTTCATCCTTGATTTCTTCTTCATTATAGACTTCAATCAATACATTGATAATATCAGATGCTTTTTGGCTGACGGGGTCGAGAATACTCAAACTCAAAACACTGGAAGCCGATTGGTGCCCGATTCGTTCTACCTGCAGGGCAAATTTATATTTCATCGCCGCCGTTTCTATCGAACTGACTTTCATTCGATGCAAACCTTTTACTACTGCGATTTTGGGATTTAGGATGATGGTGAAGCGACCATTGTCGGTTTCAAAAGGGATGTTAAAAAAACATTTTATCCCTTCGTCTTCTTCGTTCTCTTTGAGGAGAAAACTTTCATAGTCTTCTAATTCTATAAAATAATCTACTCCAAAAAAATTATTTTCTGCCAAGCGAAAAGAGTCTAACAAAAATGGAGAGTCCGTGTAGAGTTCGGTCTCTTTAAAATTACCGGGACGAAAATATTGAATATTCAAACTTAAGCGCTCTGCCACTTTTTCCATCAAGTTGAGCGATTTTAAAATCTGAATTTCATTGTCCATATTTTTGCCCCCTCCTATTCCGGTCTCTGCTAGCAGGATGCTTTCCGCAGAGATGTTTCCACTCCTTCCGGCGTCCTTGATTAAGAGTACTGCCCGAGCAGAATATTCGAAGGTGACGTATCGGAGGTATAAATGCGCTGCTCCCATAGCCAAACCAAAGCACAGCAAAAACAGCCACCATGCAGAAAGCATTCTAGAAAGTAGCTTCTGAAAATCTATCAGGATCGTATCCTTTGGTTCCAATGAGTTAAATGATTGATTTGTATTTTCCAAGTAATGTTTGGTTAAAAGTCGTTTTCTCTGTTTTTGCTTATCATATGCTAAATCTCTTCTAAAAAATCAGCGCAAGATTATATATTCCTTTGTGTAGTGCTACTATCTTCGTCCTATCGTGATCGACAAAGCCACGATAGAAACCAAGGCAGAAATCCAAGGTAAAAATCGGTTGGCAGGATCTCTTACGGTATTGACAATCGCCTTATCGGGTTGGACATAGACTACATCGTTTTGGCTTAAATAAAAATAAGGAGACGAGAATATTTCGGAAGAATTAAAATTGACGTAACCGAAATTTCTAAGGCCATCTTGTTCTCTAATAATCAAGATACTATCTCTTCTAGAATAACTTGTAAAATCTCCGGCCATCGTAAGTGCTTCGATAATAGTCAGTCGATCATTGCTGATATTAAAAGAGCCCGGTCTGCCCACTTCTCCATTGACATTGATTCTAAAATTAGTCAGTCGAACTTGAATGATCGGAGCTTGTTCAAAATAAGGCATCAATTGCTTTTGTATTTGACTTTTGACCGCTTCAATTTCCAGTCCTTTCACTTCAATTTTTCCAACCGTCGGAAAATCAATAAAACCATCACTCCCAACTAGATAAGATTCTCCTCCACTGGATTTTTCATCTCCTCCTGTTCGAAAAGGTCGGATGGCGATTTCATCAACACTGCTTACTTTGATTTCTAGGATGTCATTGGCCTGAATGGTCAATGGCTTATAATTGGTAATTTGCTGAGGAGTCAAAGGAATGCCTGCCCCCTCGTTATAATTCAATAATGAGGGATAAGAAGTACAACTATTGGATAATAGCAGTAGGCCAATCATCGTCAACTTAATAAACTGCTTCATTTTAATTCTTTTTTAAGCGATTCTGGTTCAAGAAATCCATTAATCGCTCTTTCCAGACAAATATCCTTTTTATATTTCAAAAAAAGAATATTCATTTGCTCAACTTCTTGCTTAAAGCTTTTATTTGTTAAAATCTCCTGTATCTTTTCCTGTATTTCTTCCGCATGATCTAAATCTTTATCCGCCATCAGCCCCAAACCATGATAATGAACCCTAGCAGCACAGCCGTTTTGATCTGATTTTTTGCCAGAATAGACCAACATCGGCACCTTGTAGAAAATACACTCATTAATCGTATGAATGCCACCATGATTGATCGAGCAATCCGCTTCTGCTAATATTTTCAACTGAGGGACATAGGAAAAAGCAAATACATTCTCTGGTAAAGTGCCTAAAACCTCTTCTGCCAATAAGCCCCCCATACCAATAACTAAAATCCAATCTTGTTTACTTTCTACCGCTTTTAGTAGTTTTTTTATAAAATTTAAATCACCCTTTGACAAGGTACTAACAGAACAGTAGATTAAGGCCGCTTTTGTTTCTTTTCGTCTTTGGAATATTTTTTCCAATGCCCTCTGCGTCTCTTCATTTTGAGCCAATTCCTTCCGTTCCGACTTTACCATTGGCCCTACATACGTAAGTTGGGGACGGATTGGATGGGGAAATTCCATCTCCCAAGCGGTCATACTGATCACGGGCAAATGATCATAGGTAAAAGGGCCGGGCCAAAAATTTTGTCGAATATAAGAAAGTGGAAAGTTTTCTTTTTTTGCAAAATCCAATAATACCGTCCGACGGTCTGTACCTACGGAGTACCATCTTCGTCTAGCAAAAGTCCACCATCTTTTCCACCTGACCCACCACCAATTGCCTTGGATTGCCCAAGGCTTGCCTTTCCAGCCTTGCCCCGGAATGGTTTCGTTCAACAAATAAGGCAAACCCGGTCTATTCCACAAAGAAAACCATTGACTCAAAAGTACAAAAGGAATATTCATCCCCTGAACTCGAAAAATATATTCGTGGAGTTCAATATCCACAATCAGTAGATCGGGTGACTCTTCTTTGAGTAAGGTCGTAAA
>CAYQRA010000648.1:0-4336 GCA_964419315.1 uncultured Saprospiraceae bacterium
GCTCGCTTGCTTTTGCAGATACAGATTATTACATCCTGCGAGAAGGTTGGGATGCCGGAGATAAAATGATGATCATTAGTGCGGGTTTGGATAAGGAAAAACCAGATCACCAACACGGAGATATGCTAGGCATTCAAGCAATCGCCAATGGACAGATTATACTTCCCAATTATCAAGTGAGATACTCTTTAAAAGATTTTGATCTATTTAAAAATTCAATGGTAAAAAATGTAGCTCTTGTTGACGAGGAACTCCAAGGCAAACGTTGGACCTCCAATAAAGGAGGAAGTGGTTTTGGAAAATTTAAAAAACTACCCAAACCAAAAGTGATCGCATGGGAAACGAATGATGCCTTTGATCTTTTCATTGGTAGCCATGATGGTTTTGAAAATAAAGCGGTAGACTACACGCGGCAAGTTATTTATATAAAAGATGCTTTTTGGATCGTCAAAGATGCTTTTCAATCTGATGGTACTTACCATGATTACAAACAGGTCTGGCAAGGGCATTATACGCTTGAGTTAGGCCCCGATCTGATCCGATCTTCTTTTTCCGATGCTACAGGTTTTGATATTCTTCAATTGCATCCAGTGGACTCAAGCCATACTTCCGGTGCTCGTGGAAAAAATTGGACCGTCGTATCCAAAAGCCAACAAACAGACTTTGACTTTCTAAGCATCCTATTTCCATATCAAGGATACCACAATCGAATAGACGAAAACAAACAAGACATTCACCTCCAGGATTGGAGGGTCAATGATCCCAAATGGGAAGTGAAAGGAGATCAAGCAATGGTGATTAGTAAGCAAGGAGAATCCTATTGTTTTGGGCTAAGTGAAATTAGAATTAAGGATATTAGCTTGCACCTTTCAGCAGAAACGGACTTGTATTTGAAGTTGCAAGAGGATCAGTTAGAGGTCTATCTTTTGGGAACTACGGAAAGAACAATTAGCCTATCTCGTGGCCCAAAAAACACCAAAGAAAATGCTACGGTGCTGCAACCTGGAGGGTATTATTCTTTTGCTTTGGATTAGTGGTGTTGAAGTTGTTTGAAATCTCCCCAAGCAATTGCTAAATATGTTTTGTTTCTTTGCAACTATTCCTACCTTGGAATGGTTTCGAAGATATACATTTGTGACCTTAGAATAATAAATTTCCCATTCCCTAAGTTTACCTTTTTGAAAAAACAAACCATGCCAGTTCAAGCCAATACTCCTGTTCGATTTTCCTGTGGAATTACCATGAAAAACCGATTCATGTTAGCTCCGATGACCAACCAACAAAGTCAGGAAGATGGTCAGCTTTCCGAGGCAGAATTGAAATGGTTGACGATGAGGGCCAAGGGCCAATTTGGCTTAGTGATGACTTGCGCATCTCATGTCCAAGAAATGGGCAAAGGCTTTCCGGGGCAATTAGGGATTTTCTCTGACCTACATATTCCAGGACATCAAAAACTAGCCAGCCAACTCCAAGCACATGGAAGCATCGCGGTGATACAACTGCATCATGCGGGCATGCGTTCTCCCATTGATTTACTCGGTCAAGCTCCGGTCTGTCCTTCGGTCCATGAAAAAACAGGCGCAAGAGCTTTGTCTTTGCTGGAAGTAGAGCAATTGAAAATTGATTTTATAGCTGCCGCTCTTAGAGCAAAAAAAAGTGGTTATGATGGCGTAGAAATTCACGGCGCACATGGCTATATTTTGACGCAATTTCTAAGCAAAGAAATCAATAAAAGAACGGATCACTACGGTGGAAGTTTGGAAAATAGAGCTCGACTTTTATTTGAAATTATTGAAGGAGTAAGAGCAGCTTGTGGCGCGGATTTTTTGTTGGGTGTCAGGCTATCTCCAGAAAGATTTGGAATGGACCTCCAAGAAGTTAAAACGATCTGTCAACAATTAGTGGAGACTGGTTTGATTGACTTTTTAGATGTTTCCTTGTGGGATTGTTTTAAAAATCCAGAAGAAGAAATGTATCAAAACAAATCTTTATTGGCGCATTTTACGGACTTAGATTTAAAAAATGTATTATTGACCGTTGCCGGAAAAATTAGATCGGCTAAGGATGTCCAAGCAATCCTCGATGCTGGTGTTGACTTTGTGAGTATTGGTCGCTCTGGAATTTTGCACCATGATTTTCCGATTCAAGTGATCGAAGATCCCCATTTTGAACCCATTGCAACGCCCGTTTCTGCGGAGTATCTTTTGGGGGAGGGGCTTGGGGAAAAATTTGTAAGCTACATGGGACGATGGCCCGATTTTGTGGAGTGAAAATTTTGGAAGGGGTTTTTGCAGGGGCAAAACGGTTTCAGCGTCTTTTGGATACGACCATTTAGGTTTTTTGATTTGACTGGGACTTATTAAGAAGTAAATTGTTTAGTGAGGTGATAGTATCAAATGATACTATCACGATCAAGTTTTTCGCTTTGGATGGTAGTGGTCAATTGATTAGCGAGTAGGTCTTATTCCAACATTAATATAAAGGATATGAAAATCTTACTTCCAATATTATTCTTCTTAAGCATAAATCTTAATGGTCAAACACTCGATTCCATAGCATATGCTGCAATTATGTTCGATATTGAATCAAAGGTGAAATTGTCTGAAAAAAAGAAAAAATGGAAGAAGGGAAAATATAAGATCAGAGAGGAAATTAATGGAGAGCAATTTTTTCGCAAAGAAATTTATGAAGAAGGAGTATTGATAAAATATCGCTATTGGAATAATGAGAAAAATGGACTATTGGTTAACGTAGTCGAACTATTAGTTTTTGAGAAAGAGCTAATATATGGGAAGGAGATTTACTCAAAAAATAAGAAGATGTATACAGAATATTATTTCCATCAAGGAATGAATATTACTGTTCGAGCACATGGAGGTGTTAGACTTGTAGTCGATGATGATGAAGTGAAGTATGGAGAATGGTTTGAAAAAGTACTAAGGACAGATTGAAGTTTTAGGGTATAAAAATATTGTCAATGCTATTGCAGAAATATCTAGCGAGGAAATTACATTGCAACTTAAGAAACGAATCTTCCCAAAATAAATTTTAAAAATACATAAACGACAAAAAAATGAAATCAAACATCCCTTTTGTCCTGTTCCTGGTGCTACTAGGGTTTGGCAATTTAAATGCACAAAGCAATATTGAGAAAACAGAAATGGAGCAAATCACTGCGACCTTGATTGATTATATCGAAGGTTCTACGAATGGGCAACCCGCTCGATTGAAAAAGGCTTTTCATGAAGATCTCAATTTGTATTACACCAAAGACGAGGATTTGAAAACCTGGAGTGGAGAAGCTTATATTGCCGATACCAAAGAAGGGAAACCCACCGGAGAGATAGGGAAAATTATTTCCATAGATTTTGAGAATGATATAGGTGTAGCCAAGGTGCAAATTTCTGATCCAGCAAGTGGTTCTATTCCCTATATTGATTATTTTATGCTGATGAAATTAAAGGGGCATTGGACCATTGTTCATAAGATGTTTACAAAACGAGTTAGTAAGTAATATGCTTAGACTAACTATTGAGCAATAGTTGAGAAATTATAAAATAACGTTCTTGGACAGATCCCGTGGTCAATCAAAAAGAAGAATAAAAAAGCGACCGTAGGACCTGTGACAAGCTTGCCTAGTTAAGCGTTTTTTACTAGCGTGAACCTCCGTTGTCGGTTTCTTCTTTTTGGTTGACTCACACACGGGATTTGTCAGAGAACCTAAAATAAAATATGACGACTTATAAGTGTACTATTTGTGGAGAAGACCATAAGGTCATCAAGGCCATTGAAATTCCAAGGCCCGCAAAGATTCTTGAAATTCCGGAGGCGGAATTAAAAACAAGAGTACAAGCGATCCAGAATAGTTTTATCATTGATGGGAAGGTCTATCTTTTGCAAGGAGATATTTTTATTTATAAAAAAGACGTGGAGCAAGCCTTTTTCAGTTGGTCCGTTTGGGTCTCTATTTCTTTGGAGGATTTTAAAGCTAAGGCAGTAGCATTAAAGGAAGGTAAGAATGTTGGTTTTGCTGGTCAACTGGAAACGGAATTGCCGTTTTATAAAAAGACCAAAGGTTTGAAAGTAAAAACGATCGTGAATATAAATTATGATTATGCGGTCATCAAAATTGAAGAAGAGAGCGAGTTGAGAAAGGATCAAACGAATAAGATATCAGCAGAGCGAGTCCTTGAAATTATGCAAGGATTTTACCATCCTTCCGAATAGCGTTTTGTGGAGAAACAAGAAGTTTTGGGGATTAAAAAAGGCAACTAGTTCTGTAAGAAGTTGTTTTAAAATAGATAGATGATTTTTTTGCAAGTCATTGAGTTCAAGC
>CAYQRA010000649.1:0-4336 GCA_964419315.1 uncultured Saprospiraceae bacterium
AGCCATAAGGCCATGTCTTTCGCATTGGAGATGACATAACCCGCTGCATTATTTCCTTTATACCTTGGCGCATCATAAGGCCTAGCTTTAAAGAAACTAATTCGATAGCCTTTCGACATCAGCGCTTCATCTGTTGGTACACCGATGGAAGTATTATTCAATTCAAGTGGTTTGATTACTGCATTTTCGAGATAAGTTTCAAAAGGCTGTTGGCTAACCACTTCAATAAGGAGTGCTAATACATCGTAATTAATCGTAGCGTATAAATACTCCTTTCCCGGCCTTTCTTCCAGCTCTTCTCCTATCAAAGCCCTAACGGTTTGCTCTAGCGCATCATTGGCTTCGGATGCTGGAATTTTCGAAATCGTATTCCAAGGAATACCGCTGGTATGGTGAATCAAGTGCGTCACCTTTATCTCTGCTGGTTGATCTTCAAAGGTTACTTTAAACCAAGGTAAATAATCAGAGACCAAAGCTTCTGGATCTAATTTATTTTCCCGTATCAACCGAGCCGCCGCAAGAGCGGTGAAAGCTTTACTATTTGATCCGATTTCAAATAAAGTATTTGAGGTAACAGGTGTTTGGCTCGCTACATTTGCAAAGCCATAATTCTTCATCACCGTTTCGCCATCCTTTAATATGACTAAACTTAGCCCAGGGATATCGCCGTCATCAAGTGACTCTTCAATCTCTGCTTCTATTTGCTGCATTAGCTTTGAGTCCATCTGCTTTTGTGCAAACAAATTGGTATTGAGCAGCAGAAAGAACAATGGCAGCAACCAATGACTGAGTTGTAGTATTTTTTTCATAGGTATGTTTAATCTAAGTAATATTGAAAAAATAAGTCCGGCCCTGTCGAGTATAACAATACTCGAAGCGAATGCCCCGCATAAGCGGGTCGGAGGCTGAACTCAATAGCTCACAAATAAATCATCTATCTATTTAAAAACAACTTCACTATTAGAATCTTGCAATAGTGGAATTATTTTTTCTGCTAAACCTCGTACGGAAGGTTGCTTTAAAATAGTAAAGTGGTCTCCTTCCATTTCAAACAGAGTCATTACTTTTTCAAAATGGGCTTGCCACAAACGAACATCGGCACTAGACTTGCTAGGCAACACAAAAGCAAGTGGCGCTTTCAACTGAGCATTTATTGAATAGGTGGCAATGGCTTGATCCAGTGTTCTTATAGTATTGGCAAAGGCGCTTAAACTTTGTAAGTCCAAACTTTCAAAATGAGGGATCAAATGACGGAAGTCTGCTGGAATTTTATTTCTGACGGATTCTAAATCTTGATTTTCTTGTTTAAAGAGGTGCAATGTTTTTTGCCAAAGATCAGCGAGTGTTTTTTCGTTTTTCAATTCGGAAGAACTGATTTCAAAAAATTGCTCTATAAAAGAAATTTCGGCCTTTAGTGTAAAGCCGTCTTTCCCTAAATGGGTATCCGTAGTTTCACTGGAAGGAAAGTAAGAATCAATCATAATAAGTTGTTCGACCTGCTCGCCGGAAGCTTCTAATTGTCTAGTGATCTCAAAAGCAATAGGACCTCCTAAGCTCCAGGCAAGCATTTTATATGGCCCAGTGCTTTGCACTTTTCTCATGTATTCAACATACTCTTCCGCAATGGTAGAAACCGACAGATTTTGTGGCCCGAATTCTCGGAGGCTACTACTTCGTAATCCCCAACAGTTATGACCTTCAATCAAATCTACTAATTCAAGATAACCTTGAATATCCCCACTTCCATCATGCACGAAAAACAAATTCTTACTAGCCCCCTTAACCTCTTTAAGTAAAGTCAACACTTCATTTTCTATTAAGGATCGTTTTTTATTGAAAGGTATTTGCTTAGCAAAGTTTTCGATCTTTGGGAATTTAAAGACGGTCAGTAAAGGTATTTCTACTTGAAATGCTTTCTTTATTTTTTCAACCAACTGAATGGCTTTCAAGGAGTGTCCGCCCAATTCAAAAAAGCTTTTGTTGGTACTGATACTATTTTTTTCCAAGTCTAATACTTCACTCCAAATTTCAACCAGTTTTTCTTCTGTCCCATTACTGGCTGCTACATAATCTGCTCCTACTATGAATTGTGGTAAAGGTAAAATTTTATTATTCAATTTGCCACTAGTAGTAAGTGGCATTCGATCAAGTGCTACAAACCCGGAAGGAATCATGTAGGCTGGTAATCGAGCAGCCAGATAGTTACTCAATTGACTCTGATCAATTTTTTTCTCTGCAACGTAATAAGCCACCAAGGTTTTTTCATCTTTTATTTCTCGCGCCAAAACAACCACTTCTTTAAGCCCTTCATACTCCAATAAACGGCTTTCAATCTCTCCCAGTTCTATCCGAAAACCTCTGACTTTTACCTGATTGTCTATTCTTCCTAAAAACGTGATATTCCCATCTGGCAACCACCTGACCAAGTCTCCTGTTCGGTACATCCGCTCGCCTTCGCGGAAAGGGTTTGCAATAAATCGACTACTCGTTTTTGCCTCATCTTTGAGATAGCCTTTGGCCAAACATTCTCCGCCCAAGTACAACTCTCCATTTATTCCTATCGGACAAGGTTCTTGATGCTTATCCAAGATGTAGGCAAAAGTATTGGCAATCGGTTTTCCAATTGGTATCTGCTGAGATTCTAAATCTGCTTTCGTGATTTCTCGAAACACCGAAGTTACGGTTGCTTCCGTAGGACCATAGGCGTTGAATATTCTAAAATTATGGTGGTATTTTTTCACCGACTCAAGACGGCACGCTTCCCCTCCTACGATTATACGTTTAAGACTTTGCTGATTCTCTAAGGCAATACTTTCTAAAAAAGAAGGGGTAACATCCAGGTGGCTTACCTGATATCGCTGTAGATAATCATTCAATTTCGCGCTATCTAAAAGCGCTAATTTATCGATCAGCAACAAAGCCGAACCATTGATTAATCCAATCCAAATTTGTTCTACCGAAGCATCAAAAACAATATTTGAAAATTGTAGTATCCGATCTTTCTCATTAATTCCATACACCTTAGACAAGGATTGCACCATATTCGTAACCGAACGGTGTGCTACTTCTACCCCTTTGGGTACTCCTGTTGAGCCGGAGGTATAAAGGATATAAGCGGTAGCAGAAACGGACGATCGCCTTTTCATTTTTCTCGTACTACTATTCAATATTTGTCTATCATTGATACTCCGTATTGGCCACACCATCTCAGGCAAATCCTTTGCTTCCTGATCCGTCAAAAGTAGTCTCACTTCGGCATCTTCCAATATTTTCAAAGTACGACTCACTGGTTGAGTTTCATCAATTGGAACATAACTACACCCAGCCTTCCAAATCCCCAACAATCCAATCATTAGCTCAGCAGATTTAGGAATTCGTAAAGCAATCCGATCTCCTTCCAATGCTCCTTGCTCTCGCAAATGATGAGCTATTTGATTGGCCTTTTCATCCAATTCTTGATAAGTCAATGATTGGTTATCGACAAACAGTGCAATATTATCGGGTCTCTTATTTACTTGTTCTTCAAATAAATCTAATACCGTTTTTTCTTTTGAAAATTCGACCACAGTGTCGTTAAAAGTATACAGTAATTGGTGTCTTTCCTTAGCGGTAATTAGGGAGAGCTTAGCAATTTTTTGATCTAAATTAGAAAGTACTGCCTCTATTAATTGCTGAAAGTATTTCGCAAATTGCCTAATAGTTTTTGTTTTAAACAATTCCGTAGAATACTCAAAACTTAAATGCAATTGCTCTTTGGATTCCGTTACCGAAAGTGTCAAATCAAATTTTGAAACCGCAGGACCTGCATCCTCTATGCTCGTCAATTCTGGCAATGCGTTTTCTCCTTTTTCTAGAAAATTATTAAAGGCAAAAAACACATCGAATAAAGGATTCCTCGCCGTATCTCGTTCTACCTGTAAAGCATCAATCAGTTCTTCATATTGAAACGATTGATTTTCAAAACTAGATAAAACTTTCGCCTTGGTGCTCAACAAAAAGTCGGAAATTTTTTGATCCTCCCGAACTTGTCCGCGCAGCGGCAATGTATTGATGAATAGCCCCAGCATATTTTCTAGATCAGCATGTTGCCGCCCGACCACCGGAGTACCGATGATGACATCTTGCTGTCCGGATAATTTACTTAGAAAAATCTGATAAAGGGCCAGAAACAACATAAACAAGGTTACTTCTTCTTGTGCCGCCAATGCGCGCAATTGCTGGGTTTGGGTTTTACTAATCGGCACGTTTAATATTTGACCATCATAGGTCTTCACCGCAGGTCGACCAAAATCCATAGGCAAATCCAAGACATCCCACTCCTCTTTAAAAGCCTCCA
>CAYQRA010000650.1:0-4336 GCA_964419315.1 uncultured Saprospiraceae bacterium
AAAAGCCTTGCAATTATTGCCCGGGGTGATGTCGGCAGGAGAGGGGACTTCTGGATTTTATGTACGCGGAGGAGGACCCGATCAAAACTTGATTTTATTGGACGAAGCAGTCGTTTATAATTCGGGACATTTGCTGGGCTTCTTTTCGGTATTCAATGCAGATGCAATCAAGAATACGACTTTGATCAAAGGAGGAATGCCTGCTTTGTATGGAGGACGAATTTCTTCTGTGGTGGACGTACAAATGAAAGAAGGAAATGATAAGCAATATAGTTTGGAAGGGGGAGTTGGTTTGATTTCTAGTCGCTTGACCTTGCAAGGCCCCATTGTAAAAAATAAGAGCTCCTTTATCGTCTCCGCTCGGAGAACTTATGGATTTGATTTGGCGCAGCCTTTTATCAAGAATAGCAATTTTGCAGGAACCAATTATTATTTCTACGATCTCAATACCAAAGTCAATTATCGTTTTTCGGATAAGGATCGCTTGTACCTCAGCGGTTATTTTGGCCGAGATGTGCTTAACTATAATCTGGTATCTAGAGATATTTTTTTTAAAATGCCTTACGGAAATGCCACGGGGACTTTGCGCTGGAATCATCTTTTTACCGACAAACTCTTTATGAATGTTTCCGCGATTTATAATGATTATGATTTTTCCTTCAATGGTGGACAAGCTGATTTTTCTTTTGGTCTTTTCTCTGGCGTTAGAGATTATAATGGAAAGATAGATTTTGATTGGTATCCCAATGTAAATCACAATCTAAAGTTTGGAGCGAATTATACTTATCATAAATTAACCCCCAATATGGCTTCCGCCGTCTCCGGAGATGTGGAGTTTAGCTCTGATCTGGAATCTAAATTTGCCCATGAATCCGCTCTTTACATTCAAGATGATTGGACCCTAAGCGAACGTCTAAAAGTCAATGTCGGTCTTCGGGCTTCTTTCTTTACCCAAGTGGGCCCTTATAATTCTCCCATTGATGGGAAGCGCTATGAAAAAGGAGATCCCGTAAAAACTTATGCGGGTTTGGAACCCAGAATTAGTGCAAAATATACCATTGATAAAAGTTCTTCGATCAAAGCTGGATTTTCCTATAATAACCAATACCTGCATTTGGTCAGTAATACCAGCAGCACACTACCAACCGATGTCTGGGTACCTAGCACCGAATTGGTAAGTCCGCAAAGAGGAATTCAATATGCACTCGGCTATTTCCGGAACTTCCGAGAAAATAGGTTGGAGACTTCCATAGAAATTTATTACAAAGATTTATTCAATCAATTGGACTATGGCGAAAGTTATGTCTTGGATGCGAGTCAAGATGTAGAATTGTCCTTTGTATATGGAAAAGGACGTTCTTATGGGGCAGAATTTTTATTGAGAAAAAACAAAGGGCAACTCACCGGATGGGTGGGCTACACGCTTTCTAAGACCGAGCGAATTTTTCCAGACATCAATAATGGGGAGCCTTATCCAGCAAGATTTGATCGGACCCATGATTTGTCTGTTGTAGCAAATTTTAAGAAAAGCGAACGTTGGAGTTTTGGTGCCGTTTTCGTTTTTGGTACAGGAAATACTTATACGCCATTACAAAGCCTCTACCTGATCGACCAACAATTTACCCAACAATACGGCCCTCGAAATAGTGCTCGCATAGATGATTATCACCGCTTTGATCTATCTGCAACTCTTACTCCTTTACGATCCAAAAATAAAAACTTTAAATCTAGTTGGACCTTCTCCGTATATAATATGTACAACCGCTTGAATCCTTTCTTTATTTATTATGCTGCCGAAACGGATCTCAGTAGTGGCAGCGCCACCGGAGAAGCTTATAAGGTATCCCTCTTTCCAGTCATTCCCTCTGTTACTTGGAATTTCAAATGGAAACAAAAAAAGAAAGTTCTTTGATAAATTTTTAACTCCATTCAAAATCAGAGAACCTAAAAAAATCAGATCTATGCAATATATATTAAGATTCAGTTTGGTGGTGGCTTTATACCTTTCGCTCTTTTCCTGTGAACGGGAGTTTGTACCAGAGATTGCCGATGCCCCACCAGAAATAGTGGTAGAAGGTTATATTGAGGCTGGGGTAGATGCTCAAGCTACTTTTATCACCATCACGAAGACGCTTCCCTTTTTTCAAGAAATTGATCAAAATGCATTTGATAAATTGTATGTCAATGATGCAAAAGTAACGGTGACGGAAGGCGACCGCACTTGGGACCTCATCGAATTTTGTTGGGATGATCTTCCGGATGCCATTCGTCAGCAGGTTTTATCGCTGAGTGGTATTGATGCCGACTCTATTCCTTTTAATGCTTGTGTGTATGTAGATCCTACTTTTCAATTGATTGGAGAATATGGTAAAAAATATGATTTAAAGATAGAAGTGGAAGATAAGGTTTTAACGTCGAGCACGACTATTCCTTTTCATACTCCCATAGATTCATTGATTCAGATTGATCTTCCGGTTGATAGTTTGGCGCAGTGGAAAGAAGTCAATGGTTTTATCAGTGATCCAGAGGATCAAGAAGATTACTACCGTTATTTTACGGGAGTCAATTCTCCCATTGTTCGCCCGCCGATCAATTCTGTGGTCAATGATCCTTTCTTCAATGGACAAAGTTTTCAATTTCCCTTAGCCAAGGCAGAGCCGCGAGATAGCATGATCGAGTTTGACTTGTATGGGCTGTATCAGGTAGGGGATACCGTTACGATTCGCTGGGCAAATTTAGATGCGGCGCATTATGAGTTTTGGAATACTTTCGAATTCAATGCCGTTAATCAAGGCCCTTTTTCTTCCTATACCAGAGTTGCAAGTAATATTGAAGGAGGATTAGGAATTTGGGGAGGTTATTCCTTTTCGGAATATCAGATTATTGTGAAATAAGTCTTTGAGAGTTTGGTTCTTAGGCAACCCGACAGAAGGAGGCTCATGAACGAAGTGAACTAAATCCGTTGGAAAATAGTAGAGAGAACAAAGTAATTGATTTTGTGGAATCGGTATAAGGCGAAGTCTTGCGATTGTAGAAAACGTTCGCCTTATACCGTATACTGCTTACCGTACACCAAAAAAACATTCATGGAATTTATCAAAGACCCGTGAATGTTTTATCGCAAAGTAAAGATTCGCCCTTGAATAGCTATATTTGCCAAAAATCAAAAACACATATCATGAGTAAAGATCAGGTGAAAAGAAATTCAGATATCAAGATTACTATTGGACTCAATGAAGAGAATGTACCCGTGCGGATAGATTGGGCTGCAGATGATAATCCCAATAGTCAGGAACCTACAGAATGTAAGGCGATGCTACTGGCCATGTTTGATAAAGAAGCGAAAGAGACGCTTAAGATAGACCTGTGGACCAAGGAAATGCAAGTAAATGAGATGGATCGTTTTTTCTTCCAGACTTTGCGAGGATTAGCAGAAACCTATTTCAAAGCAACCCAAAACAAGAATTTAGCGTCTGATATGCATAGGTTTGTTCAGTATTTTGGAGAAGAAACTGAGATTATACCGAAATCGGAGGCCAAATAATGCTATTTTTAGTTATAGTCTTGATGAATTACTTAGGTTGACGAAAAAAAATGAATAAAGTTTCCATTTTTCTTTTGGTATAAATTATTGTTCTATAATTATTTATACATTTTTATTTTTCTATATAATAAAAAGACCCGAAAAGGGGTTATTAAATAGAACGAATTATTATCCTTTGGCATGCTTTTTTCTACTCTCTGAGTATAATATTCACCGAAAAAACCGGTAAAGCAAAAATCAAGCAACCATGAAAAAAACAATCTATTCCACTTCTGCTTATATCTTAGCAACCCTCATTGGAGCATCTTTTTACTATACACTAGCGCAGTTATTCAATTTTCACTTTAGCCTTGGTTTAAGTGTTGTTTCTCTGATTGTATTCCTAGTTGTAATAGTAGTTCGCGATGAAGATTGGATTCAAGAAATAGAAGAACGTCCTCAGGCTTAGACCTGTAATCCTACTTTTACCCTTTGAGATTTTAGAAGAAATCTCAAATAAAGCATTCCAAACTTGTGTTGGAATGCTTTATTTTTTTCCCAGCACTTAATCTAATCTGACCTTTTCCAAAGTAGATCATAAGGAGGCCTTCCTAATAGATTGAAAATGAGGGAGTTTTAAATTAAATCAAAAAGATAAAAGCACCATTACTTTAGAATTTTGTGCAAGTTCAAATTTAAAAGTAAATTTTCTCTTCCTAAAAGGCATAATTATAGAAAATTACATTAATTTTGCGATCGTGAGGGTCATACGACTAGCTCCCTTTGAACTCCCCCAGGGCAGAAATGCAGCAA
>CAYQRA010000651.1:0-4332 GCA_964419315.1 uncultured Saprospiraceae bacterium
TTATAGAAAAATGACTAGAATCGTTTTGTTCGATATTCGATCCACTTACTTTAACTCCAATGGTATTACCCGCTCCAAGGTAATCCTCATAAATTTGTGCAAATCCCACATTGGTAATCAAGAGAAAAAATAGTAGAAATGATGTTCTCACTGTTTTAAATTATTTGGTACTCTTAAATGAGGTTGTCTAACAGGGAGGTTTAGGTAGGTGCTTCAAATAAACTTTGAGATTAGCGTTTATTTTCTACAAAAGTCAAAGGATAAAATCACAATTGAAAAGAGCAAATTCTATACCATATTATAAAACTAGCTAAGATAATTTTGGAGGATAAATTTTACTTCATTTTTGGTGTATTTGGGGCGGATTGAGGCTTCGAATATTTGTCACAAAATCAGAGATTTACTACTTTAATTAAACAAAAAATAAAGTGGAACGTTTCTTCCACATGTTTCAACTTCACTTAGTCCTTAGTACCTTAATACTATTAAGTCCTATGATTCTCTTTGATTTCAATAAAAACAGTGAGCTAATCAATTGGCGAGTCGTGGATGATGTAGTCATGGGTGGACGATCAGATGGTCATTTGGAAATCAATGCCGAAGGCCACGGCGTTTTTTATGGAAAGGTCTCCTTGGAGAATAATGGTGGTTTCTCTTCGGTTCGTCATCAGTTTGAACCACAAGCGGTAAAGCAATTTTCTAAAGTCAAAATCCGCTTAAAAGGAGATGGTAAAGCCTACCAATTTAGAGTAAAATCTGATCTATACGATCGTCATTCTTATATTTATAATTTCGAAACCAATGGAGATTGGGAGACGATAGAGATTCCACTATCAGAGATGATGCCTCGCTTTCGGGGTAGACAATTAGATATGCCGAACTATCCGTCTGAAATTTTAGCGGAAATTGCATTTTTGATCGCAAACAAAAAAGCGGAATCCTTTAAACTGGAAATTGATCAGATTAGTTTGCATTAGGGATACGACCGGAAATGAATTCCAATTCGCACTAGCGACATAAGCACATGGTAAATGTAGACTTTATCTTATCACTTTTCATTTGCTTTCTATCTTCATTTGGTCCAAAAAAAAATAGCCTAATTATTTATAAATAATTAGGCTATTTTTTTAGGTCTATTTCCAGCAAATCCATTATAGACAGACATCGAAAAATGGCTAGAAACAGGTATTTTTTTTAGGTCTATTGGTTAGTGATCTTAAACTAAGACTTAGGTCATTCAACGGAAACCGACCGAAGAGTGGTTTCTATAAAAAGTCAGAGCTTATCAATCAAGCGCTTAGAAAACTATTTCAAATCCAACTAGTGGAACGACCAGATAGAATCGAAAAATCAGAAAAATTTTGCTCTACTACTAAAACTCCTAAATGGATCATAGAAACAACAAAGAAGTAGCCAAAGACTTTTCCTTAATTCGGCACATTCATAAGTTCTAAATGAGACATCGGAATATTGACAGACAATTCTTGATCCATCCCTTCGATAGTGATGATCAATCTATTTTTGCCTTGTTCGCTGACCGTTGTTCCTTCAAGACCTTGAAAAGGACCTCTTACTACGCGTACTCTTTTGCCTTTTCTAAACTCTTCTTTATCAAGGACTTTTACATCTTTGGTTTCTTTTAATAAATCTTTGATCAATTGAATTTCAGCATCGTCTATCGTAGCAAATTTCCGATTAAAGGAAATGAACCTAGATATTCCATTTATTTCCATCAAGCGAGGAATATAGAATTCAGGTGTTTTTATAAAAATATAACTAGAAAACAAAGGAACTTCAATAAATTTTATTCGATCGCTCCAATACCGTTTTTCCGTATGGAGGGGAAGAAAGGATTCTACCCCCATCTGTTGGGTTCTAGAAAAAACCTTTTTCTCGGATCGAGGATAGGTGTAGGCTATATGCCATTTAGCTTCTCTCATAAATAATGTAAGAGTTGTTGTAATATAGGCGCAAAGAAAATAATCAACAGAGCTAGGTTTTTCCCTAAAAATAGCTCCGCCACCTTAATTACAATGTTATAGTAATCAAAAAATTGTTTCGTTAAACTCTCAACACGGTGTCGAAAGCCTGTTTTATATTTTAAGTTTAAGTTTTTAGAGTTCACTTTAGAATATCACCTAATTTGATTTGACATCAACTTTCAAGCAATTATTACTAAAGCAAGGTATGGCCTATTTCATTATTTAGATTCTTAGTATGTTAGACACAGTCGTTTCACATTCTCACTTTGATCAATCAAAATTTTTGTTTGATCAAAGTAAGCCCATACTTTATAAGCCTAAAATCTAATGATTATTAAGCTTGTAAAATTTTGAACACCTGCGAACTGCGGTTCTGAAAATAAAACTCCAATTTTCTGTTTCCGAAAAAATCTTCATCAACAAAAAAGGAATATCCAATCAAATTTCTAAAAGGTAGAAAAACTTCAAATCTGTTGTTTTCTTAAAGCTTCGCAAATTCAGTTACAAAATTGACTGTACTTCAAAAGATTACTCATTGCTTATTCTCCTTATAAATAAAGAAAAAACGCCAATGTAGTTACTTTTTAATAAAGCATAGGTGTTGTTTTACGATCATAAAGAACATAAAACCCAATCTTAAAGTAATGACAATAACAAATTTTGAATATAAATTGCTGTAAGTAAAGGACAAGGGTAATAATAAAACTTGGAAAAACTTGATTTATTTTAAGCCTCTTATAAAAGTCTTCATTTTAACTTTAGCCTCTTTATATTTATCAAATAACTATTTTGCTAGAACTAAGTTACAGTACTCCTTTTATATTAACAAGTAAAGTTCCCTTTTTTTACCCCTTAGCTTTCATCTTTTTTATTAAGTCCAGTAAATGGAGAATGTTTTTATTTTCATTGACTCGGCAAAGTACCTGCTCCTCTTAAAATAAGATTTTTGGTTTTTTGACAAACCGACAACGGAGGTTCATAAACGGAGTGAACTAAACTCGTGCATAGTAACTGAGTTAAAATTGGAGAAACGCCCTAATAAGTCGTTGATTCCGCTCCCCTACCTCCAATAATAAAGTGGATATAACACCCTTTTAAGTTAAGCGCAGTCCTATTTTTCTAAGCCAAAATGGAAACAGGTAAAAATACGGGGATACCCCGGAAAAACCCCTATTTTACGGTACTTCTCTATCCAAAGCTAGGATTTTCACATTCTATATTGCTATCTTTAAGAGGTAAGTTCTAATTTACTTTAACCCCATAATTCTACATCTATGAAAAAGCAAACTGAGGAACGAGGTATCATTCAACGCAATACCGTTTTTAACCGCTCCGACCAACAGCTAAGCCCCACTGAGGCAGAAGACTTGGTTACCACTTGGTTTAAAAACCCTCCTACGGCACTTTCCAATATGTTTTATACCTTTTCCCAAGAAGCAGGTATTCATCATAACCTCCGAGCAATCACCTATGAATTACCCGCCGCTGGCCTTCAAGACTTAGTCGCCAAATACGATGCAATAGATAAGGAAAAGACACTTCCTCTTTTAAAAGTTTACCTTGGTTGTAATAAGGATTATAAAGCATCCGAAATCAATATGGACCGTCCAGCCTTTACCCCTTTTGTTCAATTGAATCTTTCTGGTCTTAATCCAACAGAGGGTTTTGAAAACTGCTATGGTCTTTCTTTTAGAAAAAAATCTACGATTCCTATTGGTTCCAGAAATTACCCTTATCCGATCAATGACCCTACAGATTTCTCTGAACCGACCAAAATAGAAAACAGCTCAACAGTCTTACAAACGGATGGAGCGCTTACCGACAGTAATCTTAGTCGCATCTCTCCAGAATCCGCTCATCTTTTTGTGGCAGAATGGAGTCAGATCGATGACTCAGAAATCCATGATTCATTTATTGGCCAAATAAATGGTCAAAGCGCTCGTCTCAATAGTATATCCTTCTTAAAAGAAGATCTCGAAATAATTGCCGAATTGTCTAGGGCAAATCCCAAACGTAGCCTCTTCGTACACCTTGGTATCATCAGACAAAGGATACAATCCCCTTTTACTTTTCATATTATTTTAGAAGTTGCCGAACTTAGCAGTACAAATCTGATGCCTTTGGGCGAAGCTGGAGGTTCTACTTTCTTTGAATTTGGATACCCTTGTCCTCCTTATTGCAAAGGTCTTGGTGGTGGTTGATCCCACAAATGATTTTTTACTTACTATTCGTTCTTTGGCTACTGCATTGGTTGGAGAATGAAAACCCAAATTCATTTGGGCGATAAAACTAGCTTTTAGTTTTATCGCCTTTCTTTCTAAGAAGTTGTTTAAAAAAGCCCTCAATGATT
>CAYQRA010000652.1:0-4324 GCA_964419315.1 uncultured Saprospiraceae bacterium
CAGACGGATGAAACCACTACTAGTATTTTTACATCGCTTGGTGTCGCCAGTAGATTCAATCCTGCGAGTGGAAAAATAGACATCATCAATGATAAGATCTACTATGTCAGAAGCAATATTTCTTCCCACCGACTCTATTATGAAGGCAATGAGTTTTATGAAATCATCAATAATTTTGGACCGATCCCAGTAACTCCTATTTATTCCAACGATCGCCTTTTTTGGGCCAGCCCCAATAACCAAACCCAACCGGGGCTAAGTGAAGATTTATTGAAATATGAAAATGGTACAACTAGTGTAATCAAATCTTTCCCTAATGGTGTAACGCCTTATGGCTTAACCAATGTCGACGGTACCATTTTCTTTGTCGCGGATGACGGAAACACTGGATTAGAATTATGGAAAAGCGATGGCACGGATGCTGGAACAGTATTGGTCGCCGATCTCTTCTCTGGAAGCGAAAGTAGTGCTCCCCAAAATTTACTAAGCCATAATGGCAAATTGTATTTTAGCGCCAATGATGGCAGTGGAATGGGAATTTGGGTATCAGATGGCACTGCAGGAGGCACCCAAAAGGTAGCTAATTTTCCTAATGGAGACGATGCCAATTTGCAAAATTTTGTAGCCAAAGGCGACGAATTATTTTTCTCCGCCAATGATGGTCAAATCGGACAAGAATTATGGAAAGTGGATCTGCAGGTAATCGCAGCTACTGGCCCTGATGCAGAATTATCCATGACTGCTAGTGTATTGAATCCACCAACTTTCACCAATACTACAGTTACTTTAAATTTAAGCAATACTGGCGATAGCCCATTGACGGGCTTGACCGTAGATTTACCCGTTCCTACTGGATTGGCTTTTGTAAGTCAAAATATTGGAACCGGAACCTATTCGAATTGGAACGGAGAATGGAATGTTGGCACCTTGGCGGCCGGAGCAACTGCTACTATGGATTTGACTCTTTTCACCCTAACCGATCAGCAATTAGATATCTTTGCAGAAGTCGCTACGCAAAATGAATTGGAAGCAGATTCCGCTCCTGGCAATGGCAATTCGCCGAACCCAAATGAAGACGACGAAGCTGTCGTTAGCCTCAACGAATCTGGTACGCCATGTAGTTTAGGATCTATCGGACTAAGCGTAAGTGCTTGCAATGATAATGGCACTTCTGATCCTTCTGACGATTATTATACTTTTACCGTCAACCCAACAGGAAGCAATTTGGCAGCCGTTTATGATTTGATCGGACAAGGTTCAAACGGTCCCAATTTCTTTATCAATGATCTTCCATATGGACAAGCTTATACTTCTGTCAATAAACTCATTATTGATGGAGATATTATTTTAGAAGTACAAGATGGCAATGGTGTTTGTGTAGAAACAATTACCGTCAATGTCCCTGCTCCTTGTGGTCCTGCGAGTGAGCCTGAATTAACCATTTCTTATACCAATTATGATCCTATAGAAACGTTCGCCACCAATACGATTGAGGTAGAATTGCTTTCTGAGAATAATGGTACAGGTGGACCAGCTACTTTTGAAATCGCATTCTTCCTTTCTGAGGATGGACTTTTCAGTACCGATGACCAAGAAGTATTCAGTAGCTCTTATACACTAGCAGCAGGTAGTTCAGAAGTCATTACTCAAAGTATCGACTTAGGTTTTACTCCACCACAAGGTTTGTATTATTTGTATGTCAAAACCGATAATGGCGAAGCTTATTTGGAAGCCGATGAAAATAATAACCTCGCTACAAGAGCTCTAATCCTTTGGAATGCCAATCAAGATGAATGCGAGACTTTCTATCAAGATGCTGATGAAGTCCTTTGCACGAGCTTAAATGGCAGTGGCAATTACGAATCCATCATTCGCAAGGGCGATAATTACACCAGTACGGTAGTCGATGAAGATGGCAATGAATTGAGTAGTGGAACGCCAGTCAGCTATGATGATAATGTAGTCAATATAGTAAATGGAAAAATCGAAAAGAAAGACCGCAATGGTGGTATCATTTATTCGCTGGACCTCCCAGCTACCGTTCTCAATACCTATGAATATTTTGTTGATGCAGATGAATTAATAGGAAGTTCTGGAGGTTACGTATTGAGTGTGGCGATAGGCAATGACCCTTACTGTGTATTTCTCGATGAGAATTTAAACATTCTCAGTGAAACAGCCTTACTCGAAAATTTTGCAGGGCCGGTAGTTGCTATAGAAGATGGCGGTGCTATGATTGGAACTTATCGAGCTCCGGCGAGTTTCCCACAAGGAACACCGGTTTCGCAAATTCATAAAGTTTCTTCCAATAATGATATAGAGTATAACTTTCCATTGTCCACCACTGTGGGAGATGCCAAAAGATTAGCCTGTGGTTCGCGCGTAAGTTTTCAAGGCAGCTTCTTCCGAGTAGGAGGAGGTTCTTCCATAAATGATTCGCATACTTTTGAAATTGAAGATTTAGGCAACAGTAATTATAAATTGCGTTCTTTCAAAATTATTGGCTCTTCATCTTCTACCCCAATTTCGAGTGGTTACATTTATCTAAATGTTTATCAAGATGACGGGACTACGCTTAAATACAGTTACTTTTCTCAACCTGAAGTACCTAATCTTGGTAATGTCGCCATATTGTATTACCGATTAGAAAAACTAGATGCCAACGACAGTCCTATCCTCACCAAAGAGTTGGAGGAAATTGATTTTCAATTTACTAATGTAAATTCGATTTATGAATTGGACAATGGCCAGTTTATTCTTTTAGGGAAAAAACACAATCGCCTATGGTATTTCCAACCAGAATGTAATGGAACTACTCCAGTCGAAACTTGTGATAATAATTTGCTCACGAATCCGGGCTATGAATCCAGTACCAACTTCCCTTCTGGCTGGTTTAGTCTTGGTGGCATCAGCATTACCAATGATGCCAATTCTGGCGACAATGCCTTATTGATCAGTGGTAGTGCAACAGGAGGAATTCTGCAAAACCTACCCGGTATTGCCGGAGAGACCTACACCTTACGCGCACAGGTCAAAAGAACCGCTGCGGCCAATGAAGGCACCGGTAATTACATCAGTCTCAAATTCCTTTCTGCCACTTGGCAGCCATTGGAAACTTTGGTTGATATTGTACCAGCGGGAAATGATTTTCAAGCCTACAGTAGAAGCTTTACCGCCCCTGCGGGAACGGCCTATGTAGAAGCCAAAGCTTTTAAAGACAATGGTGATTTTGAAATGATTGTGGATGACTGGTGTTTGGTACAAGAAGGTCTTTCCCCTTGTGATAATGATAATGTTCCGCCAACCCTTACTTCTTGCCCAGACGACATCACGGTGTACACCACTGGAACTTCTGCAATTGTGAACTGGACTCCAGCTACCTTTACAGATAATTGTGGTATTGAAACAATTACTAGCCTGCCTTACCAACCTGGAGATGCTTTCCCTGTAGGAAATTATTCTTTGGGAGTTACGGCAATTGACCTTTCTGGAAATAGTACTTCTTGTACATTCTTGGTAAAGGTGATCCAGCAAACCGGAAGTCAACCAGACTTGACCCTTTCTCAACTCAATTTCCCAACAACTGCGACCACCAATTCAACGATCCTTTTTGATTTTGACTTAGCAAATATTGACGATGGAGATGCCAATGGAAATTTCAATATCAAATCTTACCTCTCCAGCGATCCAAACCTAAGTAGCGATGACTACCAAGACGGTATTATCCCGACGGGTAATCTCGCAGCTAATTCAAGTGTCGATAATGTCTCCGGTGCTCTGGCCGTCCCGAGTACTTTTGTTCCTGGCGATTATTATTTATTGGTAGTGGCGGATGCAGACAATCAGCTATCAGAAAGCAATGAAAACAATAACTTACTGGTTTCTTCTTCCAAAATAACCATTTCTGGAATTAGTAATAATGGCACCGATTTAAATCTCAGTGCCAGCGCTGACATCTCCACTATTGAAGCTTGGCAGTCTTTTAGTGTAACGCTCAATTTAAAAAATGAAGGAACAAGTCCAGCCAATAATGTGGTGGTCGATTTTCCAAAACCAGATGGTGCCGTCTTTCAAGGAGGTAATGAATATACCGCTTCCCAAGGAACGTATAACTCATATGATCCTCAAGAATGGAACGTAGGAAGCCTTCCAGCCGGATCTACCGCCACGATCACTTTTAACCTGTTTAGTACTCAAGGAAGTAATCCATTCATAGCTTATGCTCAGGTTTTGAGTATGGATGAAAATGATACCGATAGCAGCCCTGGAAATGGTACTTGTTGTACGGCCAACGAAGATGACGAAGCGGTCTTAACGATACCGA
>CAYQRA010000653.1:0-4323 GCA_964419315.1 uncultured Saprospiraceae bacterium
ATACAGAAAAAGTAGAATCCAAGAATTTTTTAGAAGTAAAAATTGAAAATGACATCGCCAATGGTGTCAACGATGGGAGAGTGCATACGCGTTTCCCTCCTGAACCCAATGGATATTTGCATATTGGTCATGCCAAGTCTATTTGTGTCAATTTTGGTTTGGCGCAAAAGTTTGGTGGAAAAACCAACCTCCGTTTTGATGACACCAATCCGGTTAAAGAAGATACGGAATATGTAGACTCCATAAAAGCAGATATCAAATGGTTGGGCTTTGAGTGGGAAGGTAGCGAAGTATATGCTTCAGACTATTTTGATCAACTTTATGAGATGGCAGTCAAATTAATTAAAAAGGGTTTGGCCTATGTCGATGATTCTACTGCAGAGGAAATTGCAGCGCATAAAGGGAGTCCAACGGTACCGGGCAAACCAACACCAAATCGCAGTCGAAGTATTGAGGAAAATTTGGATTTATTCGCAAGGATGAAAGCTGGAGAATTTCCTGATGGGGCCAAAGTCTTACGTGCTAAAATTGATTTGGCTTCTCCGAATATGCACCTCCGCGACCCTTTGATGTATCGAATACTCAGAGCTCATCATCACCGTACTGGTGACGAATGGGTAATCTATCCGATGTATGATTTTGCTCATGGACAATCTGATTCTATAGAGGGGATCACTCATTCTATTTGTACTTTAGAATTTGAAAATCATAAACCTTTGTACAATTGGTTTATCGAAAATTTAGAGATTTTCCCAAGTAAGAAAACGGAGTTTGCGCGACTCAATCTTAACTATACGGTGATGAGTAAACGTAGATTGAGACAGTTGGTAGAAGAAGGTCATGTCAAAGGTTGGGATGATCCGCGGATGCCAACGATTTCTGCGTTCCGTCGCCGAGGCTATTCGCCAGCATCGATTCGGAATTTTGCCCAAAAAGTAGGAGTCGCCAGAAGAGATAATGTCATTGATATGGCTTTACTGGAATTTAGTGTGCGAGAAGATTTAAATAAAGTCTCTTCTCGAGTGATGGGCGTTTTGGATCCCGTGAAATTAGTCATTTCTAATTATCCAGAAGGAGAAGAAGAATTGTTGAGCATCGATAATAATCCAGAAGATCCAGAAAGTGGTAGTCGGGAAGTTCCTTTTTCAAGAGAACTTTATATCGAACGCGGCGATTTTATGGAAGACCCTCCAAAGAAATTTTTCCGATTAGGTCCAGGTAGAAATGTCCGATTAAAAGGAGCTTATATTTTGCATTGCGAAGATTTTTCTAAAGATGAAAATGGAGAAATTTCAGAAATCAGATGTACCTACTACAAGGATTCAAAATCTGGTTCGGATACCTCTGGGGTAAAGGCGAAAGGAACCTTGCATTGGGTGTCAATTCCCCATGCTGTAAAAGTGGAGGTTCGCAATTATGACCGTCTCTTTTCCGTAGAATTTCCAATGGCTGATCCAGACAAGGATTTCAAAGAATTTATCAATCCTGATTCTTTAGAAGTACTGGACAATGTATATGTTGAGCCCGTTTTGCGATCCGCAAAAGTTGGGGCGCATTACCAATTTATGCGCAAAGGTTATTACTGTTTAGATCCTGATGCAACGGAAGATCATTTGGTGTTTAATAAAACCGTTGGTCTTCGGGATTCTTGGGCTAAAAAAAATAAGAAATAAATCTTTGGATTATGGCAAAGAAAAAAGTAACAGGTATCGGTGGTGTTTTTTTTAAATGTGACGACCCTGTAAAAATGCGAAACTGGTATGCTCAAAACCTAGGGATGATTACCACGGAATATGGGGCTCCCTTTGAATGGCGGCAGGCAGATCATCCGGAGAAATCAGGTTATACCTCTTGGAGTACTTTTTCGAAAGAATCGACTTATTTCGAACCTTCGAAAAAAGAATTCATGATCAATTATCGAGTAGAAGATTTGGAGGCTTTGCTCAAAGCCTTGCAAGCAGATGGGGTAGAAATTATTGGGGAAGTACAGACTTTTGATTATGGAAAATTTGCCCATATTCTAGATCCTGAAGGAAATAAAATCGAACTTTGGGAGCCAAAGGATGAGGTCTTCGATGATTTTTACAAAGGTAAAACGAATAAATAAATCCATTCAAAAAAGCTAAGCGGTATCAACTAGGTACCGCTTAGCCTGCTTTTTTCTACTCGCTACTCCAAGATTACTCGCTTCACCTCCTCACCAATTTTTACAAAATAAATTCCCGGAGTCAAATCATTTAAATTCAATACTTTCTCCGATTCTCCATTTTCCAACCACCATACTTTTTGGAGGCGTCCAATGCCATCCAATAATTGAATCTTTTGCGGCTTAGGCGATGCCACGGAAGTTTGCAAGAAAATATTTCCCATACTTGGATTAGGCGAGAGTTGGAAACTAGGCAAAGGGACCTTGGTATTGGAAGTGACGATTGGTGTAAAAAGGATGGAATCAATTATGCCAAGACTTTGATTAAAATAGCTTCCGCTCGCGCTGGTTTCTAGTTTGACCACTTTTACCTGATACACGTTTTGTCCATCAATGGGAAGTGGGTCTAGATAAAAGGTATCCTGAATTAAATCTGGTGTGATTCGTTGAAAATCAGATTGGAGACTACTTGCTCGATAAACATAATAACCTGCGATTTCACTTTCAGAAGAGGGAGGCCAATCCAATTTTACCCCATTGATCGTTTCTTCTAATTGTAGGCTTTGTTCGGCTAAGGGCTTGATCATAAACATCCTCAAACTTGGGTCGCCCAATAAAGCCATATGCACCAATTGCGGTCCATTCAAATAAACCCCATCGGTACTATTCATACTTCGCTTCGCACAATACCCAATCGGATAGCCCATTGCCATTTGATGAAAACTCCAAGGCGGACTTCCTGCCCAACAATTGCTTAAAGTATTCCCGGAAGCCAAAGGCGCTCTTAAAAAGTTATTCTCATTATCCCAATCTCCAAACTGACTCCCAAAGAGCATCGTAAAAATGCTAGATAAAGAATCTTGCGCAAAATCGGTGGTATTACCAATTCCTCCAGCACTGATATGTGAGCCACCACCACAGCCATAAGACCACCAATAACTTTCCTGACTTAAGGTGCCAAAATAATCCAATTCTTCAACATTGGCAGCACCAAACATCGGGGCAAAATTGCGCCATCCGCTCGCTGCAGGCCCCGCGAAGGCTTGGCCAAAGTTATCGTCAATCAAAGCTCGACGAGTAGCTGTGACTTGGCCTATTTTGTAAGCATGTGCTTTTTGTAAATACTGACGGGTCAATTCTATTTCACTGGCTGAAAATGCTGGAAGATTACTTAAGTCTACTCGCCCCATTTGCAATTCTACTTTAGAGGGAATAGAATCTTGATCAAATTTGCCATCCCCCGGTATATTGTGATTTCTTGGAAAAAAAGCGGTACTGATATTGGCGACACTATCCGTCCAGTTTCCATTAAGCTCGGCATAATAAGGATCGGCACTCCAAGCACCTTGGTGGTTTTCACTGTGCGTATCAGGGTAGATATCTCCAGAATAGGGGACTGGGATATGTCCCAAAAGGTACAAGGCATTTAGATCGGGAACCTGCTTATATTGGTTTTGAATGAGTGCTTTAATTGCTGGAACTGCTAGATTTTGATCTACTGCAAGTCGAACGACTTTCCAATGATCCTTGATCAAATCTAATTCGAGTTGTTGGATTTCAGGATCCAAAGCATCATTGATCTCGCGCTCTACTAAAAGTAAAAGCGTTCCTCTCGCATCGGAGGGAGTCACCTCAATTCCTGCCGAAATAAAACCGTATTTCGGACGCTCTACGATAAAACTTCCAACTGGCCCAGAACTGGCTAAGACCAAATCATTTGCACGATTTTTTAAAACCCAAGAAGTACTATTGGGAAACATATCAGGATTGAAAGTCACGACGACTTCTTCACAAGCGTTCCCATTATCACAAATAGAAAAATAGGTAGTATCGGCAAAACCAAAATTATCGCCATATGCTTTATTTTCACCGCAAGCATCTACGGAATAATAGCCAAAACCAAAATTGCAGCAGAGTCCAATTCCATACATATCCGTAACGATGAATTCGACTTCTATGCCAGATTCAATACAGAAGGTGTCCTTTACCAAGTCAAAATTTTTCTTAAAAAAAGCATATTCGTAAAGCAGACCTAGCTCTACGGTGGTATCCATAAATGAACTAGCATCTCCAGGAAGCAATGCCAATTGTTCCCCCCAGCTAGTCGCTTCCAATGGTTTCCTAAAAACCTCATAAGCATTGGCCGTAGGATCAATGGGCCATTCAATTTTTATGGC
>CAYQRA010000654.1:0-4322 GCA_964419315.1 uncultured Saprospiraceae bacterium
TGTTGTAGCTACGGAAACGGATCTTACACCTTATCTAATGGTGGAACGGTACTTGCCAGCGGTGGTAATTTCGGGAGTAGCGAAGCAACCAACTTCTGTATTGGAGGCAATAGTGGTGGCGGAACGCCTTTTGCTGAAGCTTACTTCTTCGAATCTGGTCTACAAGGTTGGGCTGATGGTGGCGGTGATTGCACACGCGTCAATTCTAGTTTTAGTTGGGAAGGTTCCTATTCTATTCGCTTGCGCGATAATAGTGGTACTTCTTCTTCCATGACCTCACCTGCTTATGACCTTGCAGGATTGGGAAGTGTAGAAATCAAATTCTATTTCTATCCAAATAGTATGGAGAATGGAGAAGATTTTTGGGTACGGTATAATGATGGATCAGGTTGGCAGACGGTGGCAAGTTATGCCAGCGGAACTAGTTTCAATAATGGTACCTATTATTCAGCTACCGTAACACTTGATGCCGTTACTTCCAATCTCACAAATGGTGCGAAGTTCCGGATTCAGTGTGACGCCAGTGCCAATGCAGATCAAGTATACATTGATGAAGTTACTGTAATTGGGTCACAAGCAGCAGGGTCTAGTACTGGGCCGATTGTTACCATTGAAGAGATACAGACTTTACAGCTTTCAGATGCAAATGCAAGTGAACTGCTTGAAACGGATTTGGAACTTTTCCCTAATCCTGCTTCTGACCTAATCTCTATTCGCGTTGCTGATGAGATTAATCAAGTCAATGTCTATAATGTGCAAGGTCAGGAGATTTTCCGTCGTAACTACGAAGGTATAGATCAGACTAATCTTGATGTGAGTACACTAGCCACCGGTATATACCTGATTAGTGTTCAGACTAAAGAGGAACGTATAACGGAACGTTTAGTAATTCAACGTTAATCAAAAGAGTTGTCTCATTTGAATTTAGAAGTTCTTGTCTCCCTCGTTGGAGACAAGAACTTCTAGTTTTGCAAGAGTGCTTCTCTGACAATCCGACAGCAGAGATTCACCCCAGTAAAGCAAGACAGGAGGTAGCCAAAGAACGGAAAAAAGTTAATTGCTTATTTCTACTTCAAAAAATTGAAAGATAGCTACATTGCGAACCCCGTCATTCGCACCAATTGAAAAACGGTAATTACCGTTCACCAAGGTTTGTGGGATGGTATACTCAAAGTCGAAATCAAAAATAGTATCTACGTTTTCATCGAAAGCAAAAACTTGATCGGTCGCAAAAGTATTATTAGAAGACAAATCCGTATAAGATAAAAATAAAACACCATTGCCACCATCACTGAGGGATCGATCGTCGGTCACTTGGCCAACAAAACGAATGCTTTCTCCTTTTTTGACGGACAAACTATTATTCGTTGGTTCTTGAATTGTAATCTGCGGAGCAATTTCGTCGATGGGACTTTTGATCTGCAGTGCAAAGAAATTGGCGGTTGGATCGTCATTTCCTGATTGATCAATTACTTGTATTTGAAAATGATAATTACCAGTGGTAACATTCATCGGTACTTCCAAACTGCGCGCGATAGGGGAGGATGTTCCCTCAATATTTTGAATTTCGAGAACCGTCCAATCTTCCGTTTGATTTTCTACATTTGGCACTGCAATAGACGGCGCACTTCCACCTCCGTGTCCGTGACAATCAAAATTATTATGGATGTCTATTTTGTATTGGGACAAAGCAACATCATCATTAAAAACCACATCAAAAGAAAGTTGGTCTCCGCCGGTAAGTTGAAAAACTACGGGTTCTGGAGTGCCACAAATATTATCTACTACAGGAGTCGGTACAAAAGACACCACATCCATACTTGGGGACCTTAAGTCTACACCATCACTTTTGCAAGCGGCTACCAAAAGTAAAAGTAGACCAGCAAAAAAATAAAATATTGACTGTTTCATATTCGTAAATAATTTAAAAAATAATTGATTTCAATTTGACTAATAGCTGTTTAAATAGATTAAAGTTTTTCTAAAACGTTATCTTTGTAAAATGCTACACAGAATTTTTTTATTCCTGTTTTGTCTTTCATTAAGCACTCCAATCTGGGCGCAAATTAGCGGAACTGTTTTTGATGAAAATCAAAGCCCTTTGCCAAGTGCGAATATTCTTGTTTTGCCAGATACTCTCCTCGTAGTAACTGGGCTAAATGGAGATTTTGCTATAAGCAATCTATCCGACGGCACCTACGAACTGCAAGTTTCTTTTATCAGTTATGCTTCAAATACTACTTTGGTTAAAGTAGAAAATGGACAATCTGAAAAACTAGATATTCGTTTACAACCGTCTACCATTTTACTTCAAACCATCGAGGTGACCGAAGAACACGCCAAGCAGGAAGAAACCCTTCACACGGAACATCTTCATGAAGGTTTTTTTCAAAAAAATCTGGAAGGCACTTTTGCTGCAACCATTGAAAAACTCCCTGGGATTAGCGCCATCAATGTCGGTGTCGGTATTGCCAAACCCGTCATTAGAGGACTGTCTGCCAATCGAATCATTGTAAACCATCTGGGTATAAAACAAGAAAGTCAACAATGGGGGAGCGACCATGGATTAGAAATCGATCAGTTCGATGTAGAACGGGTCGAAATCATCAAAGGGCCTGGCTCTCTACAATATGGCTCCGACGGACTTGGAGGCGTTATCAATATCATGCCCGGTAAACTTTTGCCCAAAAATAGTTTTGACGGCAGTATTTTTGGAGTTCATAAAACCAATAATGAGCATTGGGGAGGCTCCGCAAAGCTGGCCCTCAATATCGAAGATTGGTTTGTTACCGCCCGTTATAGCCATCAGGATTTTGCGGACTACCGCGTACCCGGTAATTTGTTTTTATATAATGGCTTTGAACTTCCTATAGTCAATGAACGACTGAAAAATACTGCAGGTGACGAAAGTAACTTTAGCATTACCACCGGACTAAGTCGCGACTGGGGCATTACCCGAATTCTGTATAGTCACTACTCGCTTGATGCAGGTTTGTTTAGCGGAGCTGTTGGTATTCCTCGTTCGTATGCCCTTACCGATGATGGTAATAACCGAGACCTTGACGTTCCCAAACAAGCAGTAGATCATTACCGCGCTTCACTCAACCAAATATTCTACCTTGGTAAAGACCACCTCACTTTTGATATTGGCTTTCAGCGGAATCTACGGCTGGAGTTTTCTGAACCGGAGTTCCATAGTATTCCGTTATCCCAACTCGCTGATCCAAATGACAAACTAGCGCTCGAACTTCAACTTCAAACTTTTAGTATCTCTAGCCACTACGAACATCGCTTTAGTCCCGGCTGGAAAAATATTTATGGCGCGAGTGGACAGTGGCAAGAGAATCAACGCGGTGGATTTGAATACCTCCTGCCAGACTTCCGTACCTTCCGAGCAGGTCTGTTTATTATCTCGGAGCGCGAATTGCAAACAAACTGGCTGGTTAACGGTGGCTTGCGTTTCGATTCTGGAAAAAATACCACTGATCGCTTTCGCCAATTTGTTTGGAATAGCAATGAAGTTGTCACTGATTCCCTTGTTTCTCCAGCTACAGACGATCTTTTTTTCAACTGGTCTGCTTCAATCGGGAGTAACTTATCTGTAAGAGATGAAAAATGGATATTCAAAGCCAATTTTGGCAAAAGTTTCCGGGTGCCTTATCCTGCCGAAACCGTCTCTAATGGTATCCATCATGGAACTTTTCGACATGAGATTGGTACCGCTGATTTGACCTCAGAACATGGATACCAGTTTGATTTAAGTGCCGATTGGAATTATGAAAAGTGGACGGGCGGCCTTGCAGTCTATTTCAATTATTTCGACAATTATATTTATCTCGGACCTACCTTCCCTGCGCGATTTTCACCATTGCCTGAAGCCGGTCAAATTTTCCAATATCGTCAAGATGATGCTATTTATACTGGGTTTGAATTCCAGTGGAGTTGGGATTTTCTGTCAGCATTTACATTAGATCAGGCAGTAGATTTCGTACAAAGCTATAATCCCAAAACGAAATTAGCGCTCCCTTTTACTCCACAGCCTTCGATCCGCACTGACTTTCGTTTTTCTTTGCCTACTAGAAAATGGCTAGAGTCTTTTTATATAGAGGCCAATCATGAATATCATTTTGCGGCTCAAGGTCCCTTAAGAGTTGATCGTTCAGAACAAAGTACGCCATCTTATCAGCTCTGGGGGGTAAAAATCGGTTCTGATCTAATATTCGCAGGGCAAGAAATTCAAATTAGTTGCCAAGTGCAAAACATTTTTGATACATTTTATTTTGCTCATCTGAGTCGCTATCGACTGATCAATATTCCTGAAC
>CAYQRA010000655.1:0-4312 GCA_964419315.1 uncultured Saprospiraceae bacterium
GCCAAAGCTCTTCATAGGGAACCAATCCTCCAAAGATGGTTCTACCTCTTTTGGCTGGTCGAGAATAAGTAATCGTAATCTCTGTTTTTCCAATTTTTTGCTGGAGTGTTTGCAAAGGACTTAATGCCAAACGAGTTATCTGCGAAAATCCATCACAATAGGTAAATAGGCAAATGATTAAAAGTAATCCTCTAATTTTCATAGTTCTTTTTTTAAGTTTTGTCCCAATATTGGGAAAGCGAATCCTTAAAGTTTTGATAGACGCTCCCCTTAATTTAACATCACTTAAGATTTTCCCCAATTTTTCCTTCGTCTTTAACAGGCGAATAACATCCTCTTAACTCCTATTCACAAAAAACTGCACCTTCTTTGTAGCATTACCACTAAATGCAGTGATTCTATTTCTATGACAAAATGAATGGCCGCAATGTAAAAACATGTGATTACATCATAAAAACAAACACCATGAAAATTACCCTCCAAAAATTAGTAATGTTACCCGCCTTAATGCTACTGACTACCAGTATTTTTGCCCAAACCAAATTAGGTTTTAAAGTAGGTATGCAAAGCGCAAGTGTCACTAGTAATATCCCTTTTAATGGCGAAAATCTACTAAAGTCCATTGCTGCTCCTCAAGCTGCTTTGGTCGCTGAATTTGGTCTAGGCGAACATTTTGCTTTGCAAGCTGAATTGAATTATACGGCTAGAGGTTTTAAGATAAAAGAAGGAGTCCGCTTAGACATCGTTGATATTCCAATTGATCTAGGAACAACTATTGAGACCAAAGTCAATTATATCAACCTTCCAATATTGGCCAAATATAAGTTTGGAAAAGGTCCTATAAAAGGATATGTCATGGCAGGTCCAGAGCTTGGATATGCCGTCAACGGTTCTTTCAAAACCAAAGCTAGAGTGATTGTAGAATTTACCCTAGTTGAGGAATCAATCAATTTGGAGAAGGTCGGTACTCAGCGATTTGATGCAGGAGCTGCTGTGGGAGCAGGAATGGCCTTCGATACCGGCCGAGGAGATTTTTTCGTAGATGCGCGCTATGCAAGAAGTTTTACAGATTTGGTAGAAGTTCCCGTCATCAGTATTCCAGTAAAAAACCAAGGTTTCCAGTTTAATGTAGGCTATTTATTTAAGCTCTCTGGAAGCTAAAGAATAACCAAAACGATTGGAGGTGAATATTTGGCATTTTAGTGCGAATCAAAAGATGAGCCTTTTCAAATGCACTTCAATTTTTGGATCCCCTACTCCCCAAGTCGGAATCCGATAACCATTTACCTAACCCCCAAGCAAAAAGCCCTGCAACGGAATTTCCGCGGCGGGGCTTCTTTTTTAGCGATGAAGACTATCGTGTATATTTTAGGTTTACTTTACTTTGCCTTACCTAGTTTCTGCATTCCCCTAAAACGCTGACGTACTTAATGAATGACGCAAAACAGGTAAAAGAAATATTTAGTTGTCTTTTCCCAACTGATATTCCGAGGTTCCTAGTTCTATTTTTTCTTCATCATCTTCTCGTTTGCGGTAATACCACCAAAGAAAAACGATTGATCCGACCACGAGATATGGAGTGGCAAACATATATAGGATACCACTATTTAGCCCTTTGGCGGCGGTTCCTCCATTATTGAGATTAGACTCTGCGCCCATTTTACACATCGGACATTGCGCCGCTGCATTAGGAGCGCTAACCAAAGTCAGTGCAAAGACTAAAGATAAAAGGGCTACAATTTTTGAAATTCGATTTTTCATAAATCTATTTTTTTAATCCCTACAAAAATACGACTTGCGTTTAGGAATAACAAGGGCGAAGCATCAAATACACGATCGGTCCGGTCACCGCAACGTAAAACCACAAAGGAAAAACCCATTTTGCCATTTTTCGATGCTGGGCAATATGTCCGGTAAAAGCGCGATTGAAAGTAAAGAAGATAAAAGGCAAAATCACTGCTGCTAAGATCACGTGAGTAATCAATAAAAAGAAGTAAACCTTTCGAATCCCTCCTTCCATGCAATAGTGCGTTTCTTCCATCGTAAAGTGATAAACTACATAAGACAATAGAAACAGGGCAGAACAAGCCAAAGCGATGTAAATAGCTTTTCTATGCAGGTCGATTTTTTTTTGTTTGACAAAGTAAAAAGCAAAGCCTAGGGCAACGGCCGTTAAAGCATTCATAAAAGAGTGAAAGGGCGGTAAAAAGCCAAAATCAATATCTGTAGGAATTTTTACTCTTCGCATCATTCCAACCAAAAGTAAGACCACTACAGAGAGTGCTATTGCTACTCGATCCAATTTCTTTAAAAGTCCTTTATTTTCCATTTTTATCTGATAATTTAGAACAATCGGTTATTAAGATTTCCCAATTCTAATTTCGTTAATACAGGTCTAGTAGCTAGTTATTTTTCACAAAGTATTGGACACGAAAAACAAAGGCTCTAATTTTATTTTTCTCTTGGCATTGCCAATGCCATATGTTCCACTAATCTTTTGACTTGGCCTTTATCTCGGGCATCACAATAACTCCGAACTTTTCCTTTTTTTCCAATCAAAACCAAGTAAGGATAATCCTTCAAGTCACTTGGAAACTGAGGTTCAAAGTCAATCCTTCCTTCCTCATTTTTGGCCAAGCCAGCCACTGGCATTTTAAAACCTTCACTCAATACCTTCATTACTTCTTGGTCTTCTCCATTTAGGTAAAAAATCTGTCCAAGGTCTCGAAACTCATTTTCCTTCATAAACGCCTTAGGATCAACATTTTGTCCATCATCTGCAGGTAATAAATATTGAAGAAACCAAACCATTTGACGATCGTCAAACTGCTCATGCAATGCTTTTAATACTTCAAATCGAGCATCGTTTTCACTAGCATTTGGCCGAAAAAAACTAGCCAATACCAAACGATCTTTTAAGCTATCCGCAGTGATGATGTGCCCATTCTGATCGGCAAATTTAAAGGCAGGAGTATCCCCATAATCTTTCAATTCCGCTCTGGCAGACCTTTGGTAACTTAAGCCAGAAGATAGGTAATACCATGATCCAAGCGGCAATACTAGTAGAATAAATAACAAACCAGCCGATTGGATATAAGCTTTCTTTTTGGTTTTCGGAGGGGCTTGATAATTTTTCATGATAAGCGTATTTGTCTTTTAAAGTCTATTGATGAAACAGATAAAAAGCAAGATAGTTGATACAAAAAAAGCGAGATTTGACAATCTCGCTTTTTTTGACTTTACCTTGATAAATGCTAATTTATCGTTTTGGTATCCTCTTTTTTGGGAGGTAAGTTTTGTTGGTCTTGCAATGCTGGAAGATTATTTTTGTCGATGATGGTCTGACGACTATCATTCCAATATTGGCCTTCACTAAAAAAGGCAATCAAAGCCCAAACCAATAAAAGCATTGGCATGAGTACCGTCATCCGCAAACCAGGAACTTCCATTCCCATGTGCATAAATTCGTAAACGATAAAGTAGGCTTTGTATAAAGACAATATGGCGATGATCAAGCCAATTGCAAAAACCCCCATTTTATAATCTTCTAAGAATTCCAATCCAGGAATATATCCTTTGCCTGCTAGAGAAACAAATACCTCAATTAAGGTAACAATTAATAAGAGCCAAAATCCTTTGAATACTCCTTTCTTTGCCTCTTCGTATGAAAGATGTCCCATTTTATTTTTTATGTTAGATTAACGTTTTTTAATTCATCCCCTTCAGGGGTTTTCCAAAAATGATTTTAGAGTAGGTAGAATACCAAGAATACAAATACCCAAACTAAATCTACAAAGTGCCAGTACAATCCAATCTTCTCTACCATCTCATAGCCATTCTTTCTTTTCTCATATAATCCACTGGCAACATTGAGCATAATAATGATCAAAAATACAACACCAGAAAATACGTGAAATCCATGAAATCCGGTAATAAAGAAAAATAATGCACCGAAGGCCTTTGGCCCAAATTCTTGTACTCCAGGTACATTTCCTGCGGTTACAAATTTGCGATGAATAAATCCTTCTTCATCTAATTTGAAACCTGCAAAATCATAACCTCCTTCCGGTACGGCAGTCATATCCAGTTTAGCCCGATCAATCATTCCATTCGCTTCCGCCAAAAAGGTTTGCTCTGCGTTCATATCACCATGGTCATCGCCATGTCCGTGTCCATGACCAGAAGCATGAATCAGGAAGCTTTTTCCTGCTTCAAACTTATCATCTTCCTTATCACTCACTTGACCATTGGCCAATAAATAAGTCCCATCATCGCTATAAGTTCCAAAAGGATTGCGCGTAACACTCATCCG
>CAYQRA010000656.1:0-4305 GCA_964419315.1 uncultured Saprospiraceae bacterium
GATATCCTTCTTTTAATCCCAATTGGTATTTATCATAATTAAAAAACCCAAACATTGATTTTTGCCGTTGGTTATTCGTTGGCAACATATCCAAGACCATAATGTCCGTCAGGCCATCATTATTGAAGTCTTGTAAATCGGTGCCCATACTATTGCGACTAGTATGACTGAGATAATCATCAATTTTATTGCTAAAAGTACCGTCTTGATTATTAATGTAAATAAGGTCGCTGCTAAAAAAATCGTTAGCGACATATAGGTCTGGCCAATCATCTTCATTGAGGTCGCAGACCGCCAATCCGAGTCCATAACCTTCGAATCTAATACCTGCTTCTGCGGTAACATTAGTGAAGGTTTGGTCTCCGTTATTTCGATAGAACCGATCATTATTTGGCGCTTCGCCTAGCATTCTTCTGGGGCGAAATTCTCTCCAATTATAAGGATCTAATTCTGTAGTCAGTAAATACAAATCTAAGTCTCCATCTCGATCATAATCTAAAAAAGCGGCATTGATACTGTATCCTCCATCATCCAATCCATAAGCAGCAGCCTGTTCTAAAAAGGTATTGTTTTTTTGATTGATGTAGAGGAGGTTGGCTCGCTTTTTCTTATCCTTTGATAGGCCGCCTACGCAGACATAAATGTCTTGCCAACCATCTTGATTGATATCCACAACTGCGGCGCCACTAGCCCATTTTCCAAGGGTATTGATTCCAGAACCTTCGGTAATATCCTCAAATTTCATCGCTCCTTGATTGAGATACAAACGGCTCGCAACTTTATTCCCTGGAAAGAAAACATCTGGAAGTTGGTCATTATTAAAATCACCGATAGCCACCCCCCCTCCATTATAGAGGTATTCAAAACTCAGCAAAATCAGAGAATCCGATCCTTCTAAATTATTGGAAAAATCAATCCCTGTTTCGCTAGCATCTAAAGAATGAAAGAGTTGAAATTCTGGAGTAGAATGACAACTAAGAAAAAACAAAAAGAAGAAAATGGAGTAAAGTTTATTCATTCGATTCAGCTGTGGCAAAAGCTAAAAAAGAAGGATTGGAAAGTCGACAAAATGGTATTTCGTCAACCTTCCAAGTCCTTAAAACCAAATTAAAGATTATTCAATAATTTACTGCACTTGAGACAATTTGCCTCCACTGCGATCAATTTCTGATTGTGGCAATGGGAAAATAGCTTTTCCTCCAGCCATATTAAACGTCTTGTCTTGCGCTGAAAATACATCCGTTGCAATTCCAAAGCGAACCATATCAAAAAGACGATGACCTTCGAAACCCAACTCTACTTGCCGCTCATGAATCAAAGCAGCTTTCAAATCATCTTTACTCAAACCATCTGCGATGGGAGTTCCCGTAGGAAAAGAACGCATCCGAACTTCATTGATCAAGTCAGTAGCATCTCCTAGGCTTCCACCACTTTCGATTAAAGCTTCTGCATACATCAATATCACATCTGCAAAACGCATGAGTCGATCATTATTATAATCGATGGCATAATTTACAGGAGTGTATTTGGTCGCATTAATTCCACGGTATTTCTTGAAATTAGAACCGGTGTCTGACCAAGTAGGATCATAATCTGCTGAAGCACCACCAGGTCCGTAATACGTTTCTCCCTCAGCATACACGGTAGCTACTTTTCGTGGATCACCATCTTCAAAGGCAGCAACAAATTCTGGAGTTGGAATATAAATTCCTAAACCAGATCCTCCATTCCCCGGAGAATCACCACCGGCATCTTGCCACCAAGAACGCATAAAGCCTTGAGAAGCTTTAAAGTTTTCAGAGTGGTTGTCATCCAATACCCAACCGTTGTCATCCGAATTAGAACCATATTGCAACTCAAAAACAGACTCTTGGTTATTTTCTTGATCAATTGCAAAATTAGATTCGAAGTCAGGCATCAACATATAGGGACCGTTCATGTAAACATCCATAAAGGTCGTAGCTGCTTCGCCATTCTGACCAGCATAGAGTTGGGTTTTCCCTAAGTAAGATTTGGCCGCCCAAGCGGTCGCTCTTCCCAAGTTGGAATCATCCCAAGAATCAGGTAAACCAGCGGCAGCAGCTTGAAAGTCTTCGATCAAGGCGGCTACTGTTTCTGCTTCTGTAGAATTAGGCAAAGCAATATCGTTGAGGTCTCTGCGCGTTTCGCGAGCTAAAGGAGCTTGTCCACCCCAAAATTTATAAGCCTGAAACTGAAACCAACCTCGCATAAATTTAGCCTCTGCAGAAAACAAAGCTTTTTGATCCTCGGTCAATTCATTGGGCTCCGCCAATTTTTCGATCACCAAGTTGGCTCTAAAAATCCCTTGATAGAGGTGAGTAAATACAGACTGCAAAGCTTTGTCGGTAGACAAAAAGTTTAGATTGTCCATATTGATATTCGTCGCACAGTTGGTTGCTTGAGCAGGATCAAAGGTAGCTTCGTCAGAAGCCATCAAAACCATTTTCCACCATTCTGCACATTCTCCCAAATTTTCGGTACTGGTACCATTGAGACTTTGCATAGAGGAATAAGAAGCTAGAACAGCTCCCTTAAAGTCACTTTCCGTTTTATAGAAAGCATCCTCGGTTATTGCATCTAAAGGCTGTAAGTCGAGATCATTACATCCGGTAAAGACCAGCATAACTCCCAAACCCATAAAGGCACTGATTAATAATTTTTTCATGATTGAATTATTTTTCTTAATTAATAAACACTTCTAGTCATTTCTATAAAGAAAATCTTAGAAAGTTACCTGTCCTCCAAACTGAATAATTCTTGGTGAAGGTGTAGAACCATCATCCTGTCCAGTAGCTAGAGGCATTTCTCCTTTTTGGAAACTAAAACCACGAGTAACCTCAGGATCCAATCCTGAATACTTGGTAAAAGTAGCCAAGTTTTGAGCAGAAATAAACAAACGGATACCACTAAACAAGTCTTTACCAATTTTTTGTAAAGCATCCGAAGAGAAAGTATATCCCAATTGAATATTTTGTAATCTTAGGTAACTCGCATCTTCAACCCAACGGTCAGAGAAACGATTATTACCATTAAGGTCGTCTAAAGTCGCTCTAGGCATAGTAGAACTAGGATTTGAAGTCGTCCAACGATCCAAAACAGAAACAGACTGATTATTCGAACTATTCATACCCTCTAAAGAAGTACGCGTATTATTGAAAACACTCACTCCCGATACCCCTTGTAGGAAAATATTCAGATCAAAACCAGAAATTTCACCTCCTAAGTTTAATCCATAGAATAATTTAGGAGTAGAGTTTCCTAAGAAAGTTCGATCAGCAGGTGTGATTTTACCATCTCCATCGACATCCACAAAACGGATATCTCCAGGAGAAGGCGTACCTGACTCATCTTCAAGTGCTTGATCTACTTCTGCTTGATTTTGGTAAATTCCATCTGTTTGGTAACCAAAGAAGTGACCAATTGGGAAACCAACATCTGTGCGGTGTGTTTGCGCTCCAAAATAACCAGTAATAATCGCATTGGCGTCTTCTCCTAAAGAGAGTACTTCATTTTTGACCGTCGTCAAATTACCAGAAATATTGTATTTAAAATCTCCAACTGAGTTTTGGTATAACGCAGAGATCTCAATTCCACTATTTTTTACTTCTCCAGAGTTTACATCAGGAGGTAAAAGGAAACCGGATACTGCAGAAATCGGTAGACCAACCAAAATATCGTTGGTATTTTTCTGGTAGTAATCAACACTCAAATCTACTCTTCCTTCAAACAATCGAACATCCACTCCAAAGTCTAGCTGAGTACTTCTTTCCCATTTCAAATCTGGGTTGGCAAATACAAAAGGTGTTGGTGCAGCAAATACAGATTGACTAGCTCCTAAAACATAAAGAGAAGTTAGTCCAAGTGTACTTTGGTAGGCAAAATTGGTTCCTGTAAACTGGTTCCCGGATTGTCCCCAAGCAGCACGAATTTTCAGATCATCAATGACCTGATTATCAGCCATAAAGTCTTCTTCACTCAATCTCCAACCCGCAGAAACGGCAGGGAAGAAATCGCTTCGATTGTCTTTAGAAAAACGAGAAGTGATGTCTTGTCTTACATTGACGGTAAGCAAGTATTTACGATTCAATGTATAATTGATTCGACCTAAGAATCCACGTAATGCCCAATGGTCTGCCTCCTGTCCAACAGCTGATGTGGCTGCAGTATTTACTAAAGTAACGGACTCATTTAAAAAGCCTCTACCCTGCCCTCTAAGGCGATCAAATTCGAAATTGGTTTCTTCATGTCCTACCAATATGGTAAGGTCACTATTGCCAAAAGAAT
>CAYQRA010000657.1:0-4302 GCA_964419315.1 uncultured Saprospiraceae bacterium
AATCTTTGTCTAATAAATCTCTTTTATAACCATTGGAAATAAAAATATCCTTGAGCCCATCATTGTCAAAATCAGCGATTAAAGGTGCCCAACTCCAATCGGTAGTGGCGACATTGGAGAGATAGGCAATTTCGCTAAAGGTCTCGTTGCCATTATTAAGTTGGAGACAATTGTGCATAAATTGGTAGCCGAATCCTTCTTTCACAAAGCGCCAAAACAATTTTGGATTCATCGGCGCCATGTTGGTTTTTTGTCGTTTGCGATCTTCCGCCAACATCTCTACCGTAAACACATCAACCAGCCCATCATTATTGATATCATTGGCATCGACTCCCATGCTAAACTTAGCAACGTGTTTCATTGCTTTTTGGGAAATATCACTAAAAGTACCATCGCCATTATTTTTAAAAAAATAGTCTGGTTCTTGATAATCGTTTGAAACATAGATATCCATCCAGCCATCATTATTCAGATCAGTGGTGATCAAACCCAAGGAATGACCATAAGTTTTAATTCCGGCGGCAAAGGATATATCTTTAAATTGACCACCATCATTGCGGTACAATTTATCTCTGCAGGCATTGGGTGGATTTTGGTGCTTGGCTTTAAAGTCGCTTAGTTCCTCACTAAACTCATTGGGATGATTGGTGACAAACAAATCTAAGTCGCCATCGCGATCAAAATCAAAAAAGGAAGAGTGAACACTATAACCGGAATCAGCGATTCCATATTTCTTGGCTTCTTCAGAAAAAGTACCATCACCATTATTAATATATAGTAGGTTTTCGCGAAGACTGGCATCTTCAAACCAACCAGAGCGGCAGATATAGATATCTAGATTTCCGTCCTGATTAATATCGACCATAGTAGACCCCGTACACCAATCGTTTCCGGCATTTAGGTTAATCACGGACGACACATCTTCGAATTGGAGGCCACCTCGATTAAGGTAAATTTTATTTTCAGCCATATTTCCGATAAAAAACAAATCAGAAAGACCATCATTATTGATATCTCCTACACTTACCCCTCCACCATTGTATAAATATTCATAGGTAAAGAAGTTGAGGTTATCATTTTCATTAATTGTATTGGTAAAGTGAATTCCAGAAGTAGAAGATGCTAAAGATCGGAAGACTGCTTTTTCGCTAGGAGAATGATCTTCCTCTCCTACTACTTGTTCCTCCTGTAAGCCAGTGGAGCAAGCAGTAATTACCATTACGAATAGTATAAAAAGTAAATTCCTCATCTAAAGTTTCGTTCGTTTCTGTCTTGAAAATATATAAAGTACCCATGATTTATCCTTTCTTCCAAAGGGGAAGGAAGTACAAAATCAATACATAAAAGATCGCACTTGAATCCTTTCCTTGTAGAAAAGCTACAACGAAAGAGAGGTGATAATAGGATAAATGGAAATAAATAAAAGTCCAGACAAAAGAACTCTGCCAAAACATGTTGAAAAGTGAGGTTTCGAAACCTACTACTCTTGAAACAATCAGTCAGATAAAGTCAGTTTTTGTTTAAAAATTCATTCCCTGTTGTGCTCTCTAATATTGAAAAATTTGAACGGTTAAAATTTGGTTTTAATAAAATACTGATAGGTGACCGTAAATCTCTTTCGACAAATAAGAGAATTGTTTTAATCATTTTGTTTACATATGGGGAAAAACATTTAAAGACAAATAATATTTGCCTAAAAATATCAATTGATGTTTTTAGGGGGCAATTCCTTACCTTCTCATTTAGTAAAAATAGAACTTTTTTCCTCTTATCCAAAACCTTTTCCCAAATGAATGCAAACAAAAACATGGTTTTTTGAAATATAATTTTTTAAATATATGTTATTTTTAAACCTAAACAAACCTTGCACAAAACCCCAAATACAGAATTTTATTCTTTTCTATCTATTATCCTCCAGAGTGTTTTATCTTTAGATTTTTTATAAAATTCACCTAAAGAATAAATATGACCCTCTATTTTGGCCTTGAATTAGATGACCTGATTTTCCAGCAAAAAGATCAAACTCAGGGGGGAATTCACCATTTTGGCCCACAAAAGTTGCTTTGGATGCTCGAGTCCCACTTAGGACTTATCGGTCATCCTGTCAATAATGAACACCTCCGAATCGAGCAATATCGCCAAGCACTTGATTGGTACCTACAGCAATCGAAAACGGTTTTTTATAGTGCTTCTTTTCATGCCGATCAGCTCGCCGCAGCGACTGCCTTATTGCAAATGCGAGATGATTTACTCCTATCTGGCTGGGATTTTATGGTCGATTCTGATAAAACTCCGGAGCGATTAAGGGTTTTAGGGCTGGTAGAAAGTTATTTTTCTAGGGTTCCTCAAGATGGTTCAGAAGAACAAAACCTACCTCTTTCTCCTGGGTATGCAGATCGCTTTTGTAAAGTATTGAGTCTGATAGAAAATCGAAATATTCCGATTGAAACGATTGTTATTAATGAACCTATTGCACTACTTCCCAAGCATTTTCGGCAGTTATTCCATTTAATGGAAAAGAAAGGCATTCTAGTTCAACAACTAGAGATCAGTGTGGACAGTGATCCCCAAAGTGACCTAGGTGTTTTCCAAAACATCCTAAAAGGACAAAGAGATCCCAATAATAAGCCCCAGCTGAAAAATGATGGTAGTCTCCTTATTTTAAAAGCCAAAAGAGAGACGGATGCTGCACAATACCTAGCCCGTTTCTTTCGAAAAAATGAAAAATTCCGCCCGCTTTGTCTCATCCCTGAAAAAAATAGAGCCATTGATAATGCTTTAATTCAGGAAGGACTTCCGAGTCTAGGAATCCTATCCGCTTCTTTGGCCAGGCCCAGCTTACAAATCCTCAAATTGGTTTCTACTTTCCTTTGGAAACCTATTGATCCCTATAAAATACTTGAGTTTGTCACGCTTTCTGTAAAACCACTAGAGGATGAATTGGGGAGGCGAATCGCTATGCAAATCGCTGCGAGTCCTGGCTTAAAAGGAGAAGGTTGGAATCGTATGCTGGCTATTTATTTTGAAGAACTCGGCGAAAGCGCACAAAAGGATAAAAACATAGATGTTGATCAAATCAGAAAGCAATATAATTTTTGGTTTGAACGCAAGGAACTATATAGTGTGCAAGAAAGGGTTCCTACCAGCCAAGTCATTGATATTTTCAAATACCTCAAATCTTGGGCAGTTCAGGCTTTTGAAGATAGTGGCAGTAAAAACACTTCCTTCTTGGTGCTTAGCGAACAATCCAAAAGAATCATAGATTTGGTAGAAGCCCTACCAGAAAAAGAAAAAGACCTGAGTTATCTAGAATTGGAAAGAATTGTGCGAACCATCTATGAACCCTCTCCGGTTTTATTTAAAGCAAGAGAAGTTAACCATCTTCCACATATCCACCACTCTAGTGCCATCATTGGTGCCAGCCCAACTTTGCTTTGGTGGAATTTTAGTCGCAACGAACCCAATTATTTCTTTTCCAGATGGTATCAAAGTGAAATCCAATTTCTCCAACAAAAAAACATTCCTCTCTGGGGGCCCAAGGAAGACAATGCTTTGCTCCTTTGGCAAAGACCACGTCCAGTTTTAAATTGCCAAAAACAACTCTTGCTTGTTTTACCCCATCAGATCAATGGCAGTGAAGTCTACCCTCACCCTTTACATGATGAGCTGGAAGCTTGCTTTGGCGATCTTTCTTCGATTAGCCTCGATATCAGTAATCTAAGTGGACAACAAGCCTTCAATCAACATTTTCAACTGCCCCAAAAAGAACAATTAAAATTCAAACAATTGGGCGTCCCTCAGCCGTTTATCCAAATCAACAAAGCGGAAAAGATGGATCAAAACGAACGAGAAACCTTTACCAGTCTGGATAGCCTTTTTTACTATCCCTACCAATGGGTGTTTCGGCGCAAGGCCAAATTGCGGCAATCCTCGATTTTGAGTATTGTGAGTGATGTTGCGCTAATGGGAAATCTCGCTCACCGTCTATTTGAATGGTTGCTCAAGGAAGATATTGAAGATTGGGATCGAGCACAGACCGAGGCTTGGGTACAAAGAAAAGCACCTGCTTTATTGGCCAGAGAAGGCGCTGTTTTGTTGATGTATGGTCGCGAGCCAGAAAGAGTTTCTTTTATCAATTGTGTCAAAAAATCTGCTTGGAGTCTTTTGTCGATGATTCAGAATAATGGGTGGCAAGTTTTGGAAACTGAAATGAATCTGACTGGAGATTTTGAAGGAACGGAAGTTAGAGGAAAAGCAGATGTCGTTCTTCAGCGGGGCGATGAAAGAGCGATTTTGGATTTG
>CAYQRA010000658.1:0-4294 GCA_964419315.1 uncultured Saprospiraceae bacterium
AATCAAACCTTCTTTGTGTATCTCAATGGATTTGATACCCACGACAATATTACTTCGATGCATAGTGACTTGTTGACCATGGTCGACAATGGATTGAAGTCTTTTAATGATGCCATGCTAGAGTTAGGAGTCAATGACGATGTCGTTACTTTTACTGTTTCAGATTTTGGTAGAAAATTGACTTCCAATGGCAATGGCACCGATCATGCTTGGGGTGGAAACGTCATGGTGATGGGCGGCCCAGTTGCAGGTCAAAAAATCTACGGAACTTATCCTGATTTATATTTAGACAATCCATTAGACATTGGTTATGGTCGCCTAGTGCCGACGACTTCCTGTGATGAATACTTTGCAGAGTTAGCACTCTGGTTTGGTGCCTCCACTGGAGACCTAGATCAGATTTTACCCAACATCAACAACTTTTGGACGCCATCTCCCAATACTCGACCTATTGGTTTTATCAGTTAATTGACGATTTGTCAAAGAACTAAAACATCAAAGTAATGAATACTCCTCTTCCTATAAATAAAATAAAACGGCAACTAAGTTTCGTATTATTGGTACTGTTTTTCCTAGCTCCTTTGGGCAATACACTCTATGCTCAAAATAATGATGTATGGACAGAGCGATGGATCTCTTGTTCTAAAACGGCTAGCCCTAATCCTGCCCACGCAGGATCTTACCATTGGATCAATTATGAATTTGATCAGCCTCAAGCTATTGCGACCAGCCACTTTTGGAACGCCAATTTTAGCGGAGAAAGCGACATGGGCGTCCAAGAGGTTTTTATTGATTTCTCCATAGATGGTTTGACTTGGGAATCTTTGGGAACTTATACTTTTCCCAAAGCCAATGAAAGTGACAACTACGCTGGATTCGCAGGTCCTGACTTTGGAGGTGCTTCGATCAAAAAAATTCTGATTACGATCAATAGTACTTATGGTAATGCCAGTTGTGCTTCGCTAGCAGAAGTTCGTTTTGATATTGATCCCAATGCCTGTGCTGGTATTATAGATGAATGTGGTATCTGCGACGGACCAGGTGCGCTCACTTGGTTTCAAGACCAAGATGGAGACGGCTTAGGGAATGCAGGAATAAGTTTAGAAAGTTGTGATCAACCCACGGGATACGTCGATAATAATAATGACCCTTGTGATAATGGTTTGATTGGTTGGGAAACCATTGGACCTTTGTTTGCGGATAATGGATGTAATGGTTGCCATGGTAGCGGTGCTGCTGGAGGACTCAATTTACTGAGCTATGATGGGATTCGCAATGGAGGAAATTATTGTGGCAGTGATTTATTAACAGGGACTACTTTGGTAAATATTATTTCGATTGATAATTATACTGCTTGTGGAAATACCATTTCTTTTCCATCAATGAATCAGAGAACAGGAGGGGCTTTTGATGCCAGTGAATTGGCATTGATTCAAGATTGGATTGATGGAGGAGCCTTGGAAGATTGTGCCAATCCAAATCCTTGTGCGAACCAAGGTGGTGATACGGATGGCGATGGGGTTTGTGATGAAACCGATAACTGTGTAAATGTTTCCAATCCCAATCAGACCGATAGCGATGGCAATGGCATCGGAGATGCTTGTGATTCTGCAGATCCTTGTGCTAGTGTTAGTATCACTTGTGCAAATAATATTATTAGGGTAAGTGGACTGAGCGTTCCAGTTGCCCAGTTGATTGTATTTGATTCGAATTGGGCAACGGTCTTTTCTTGCTCGGGCGATTGTAATGAAACAGAAACGATAGCAGTAAATTCGGGCAGTCATTATGTTACTGCAAAATTATATACACCCTCTTGGGAGCCGATCTGCCAAGTTAGTAAATCACTGGATTGTGATGGCACTGATCCTTGTGCAGGGCTAGGGGGCGACAGCGATGGCGATGGCATTTGCGATGATAATGATCAATGCCCCGATTTAGACAATGCTTTATTAGGGCAGTCTTGTGATGATGGTGATCCCAATACCGAAAATGATATTTACTCGACTGCTAGTTGCGCCTGTGAAGGAACACTCATCGTAGGACCTTGTGTTGGTTTAGGTGGTGATAGTGATGGCGATGGCATCTGCGATGATAATGATCAATGCCCCGATTTAGACAATGCTTTATTAGGGCAGTCTTGTGATGATGGTGATCCCAATACCGAAAATGATATTTACTCGACTGCTAGTTGCGCCTGTGAAGGAACACTCATCGTAGGACCTTGTGTTGGTTTAGGTGGTGATAGTGATGGTGATGGCATCTGTGATGATAATGATCAATGTCCCGATTTAGACAATGCTTTATTCGGACAAGCTTGTGATGATGGCAATCCCAATACGATGGATGATATTTATGAGGCTTCCAGTTGTTCTTGTGAGGGTACACCGATCATAATAGGTACCTGTGCGGTGACTCCAATTGATTGTGGCTTTACCCTAACTGGTTTGTCTGCCGCTGATGATACCAAAATTTTTGATGCGAACTGGACAATTGTTTGGCGATGTGATCCTTGGATCAATGGAGCTTGTGATGCAACAGAAACCATTAGCAATTTAGATAATGGAATCTATCATGTACAAGCTTGCGGAGCAATAAATACCTATACAGTATCTTGCGGTGGTGGCGGCCTTTGTGCGACCCAAGGTGGCGATACAGACAATGATGGAATTTGTAATGACAATGATAATTGCATTGACGTAGCCAACCCAGACCAATTGGATAGCGATGGAAATGGGATAGGAGATGCTTGTGAATCAAGCGACCCTTGTGCGGCGATTGATATTTCTTGTTCGAATAATATCGTCTCGGTTAGCGGATTGGCGGGAGCGCCAGTAACTCACCTGCAAGTATTTGATACCAATTGGCAAACGCTGTATGACTGTGCAGGGGATTGCAATGATTTGGAAACGGTAGTTATTGGAAGCGGTGAACATCATGTCATTGTGACTTATTATACCGCCAATTGGCAACTGATTTGTAAAGTACAAGAGGATTTTAATTGCAATGATATTAATCCAATCTTATTCTCAGATTTGGAGCATTTGTTTTTTCAAGTCGAGAAAGATCAAGGAGCGGCTCAACTTCAATGGAATATTAATACGGATTACAAAACCGCTTATTTTGAAATTGAACATTCGACTAGGGAGAATGATTTTGCATGGATTGGAGAAGAGAAAAGTCGGGGGGATGCAAAAGCATTTAATAGCTATCATTTCAAGGATCACTCCCCAAAAAATGGCTTAAACTATTATCGGATCAAACAAGTCTTTGCGGATGGTAGTTTCCGATATTCAGAGGTTCAGGAAGTGGAATTTGTTGGGGATTTGAATCGCTTTTTCCTATATCCTAATCCAGCAGACTCGGAAATATTTGTCCATCTCAAGCCATTCTCAGGGAAAGCGGGGACGCTTTATATGCATGATGTGTTGGGAAGAGTGGTTTACCAAGAGCATTTTGTAGCCATTCCAACAAGGCCTTGTCGGATTGCTATACCGGCAAGCTTAGGGAGTGGTGTTTATGCCCTATCCTTAAAAATCGACGGTCAAAAATTAAGGACGGAACTGGTGATTATCGCCAAGAAATAGGTCTTGATTTTTAATATTAATTATAATTATTCCATCGCTTTAATGATCCTGTTACAACAGAGGTAAGAAAATGCCTTGGAAAGAAAAAAGCGGAGTCTCCTGACTCCGCTTTTTTTATTGACAATTAGGGTGTTATCTCTAGGAAAACGTAGCTCCAGCTTGGAATAAGGTCACCAATTTCTCAAAATTTAGATCGCGAATACGCCTTTTCTATTGGAAGATAGAAGGGCTAAGGAGATTCAAATTAATTAGTTATCTAACGATTTGAATGACATATTTTTATTGTGCTAATGTATGGTACAATTCTTGCCTATTTATTAAGACTAGGTTTTCCCCAAAACCAAAAGGCCATAAAAGCAATGCTCTTAAGCATTATATTCAAAAACTGAGATGAACAAATTCAATCAATTGGTAAAAATTAAGAGAACTGGCGGTAAATTGAGATCACTTTCAATTAGGCAATCCCTTTTTTCTATTGTATTTTGTTTGCTGTTAGGGCCATTTTTCGATTATAGTCCTTATTCCTATAACACTGTTTTTTCAAACTTCTTCCTTTCTTTTTTTTCCGAGGAAGAAGTAAAAGAAGCCTCCATTTCCCCTGCTACCACTACTCTGGATAATATTTTGCTTGCTCCTAACTCTTCTTTGAGTACAGAAATATGTGATAATGGCTTGGATGATGACGGCGATGGATACATCGATGCATTTGA